>CAKUCJ010000344.1 GCA_934643435.1 uncultured Collinsella sp. | reverse complement strand
ATGCTGGGCCATAGGGCATCCTCGCGCTCAATCTGGGCGTGGTGTCCGCACGCGCATGGCCGCATGCCGCCTCATGGTCAAATAAAAACAGGGCGCACCGGACCCCCGGCACGCCCCGCTACTGTAGCAACAACCAAGCAACCCGTGCAATTCACCGCGCTAAAGCGTTTTTGTTCCGCCGTTCTAACGAACGGCGGAATGGCCGACGCTACGCGAGCCGCATTCACGCCAATCTGGCGTTCAATTTCGAGGGCGCGACCAGAAAGCAGGAAGACATCGATGCCCCAGCAACGCCGCGCTGTTGTGCTAAATCAACTTAGTGGATTCCAGCTTTTCGATGATCCAGTCGTTGGCTTTGATGACTGGGCGACGGAAGACGATGCCCAGGGCGAGCGACGGAATCAGGTAGCTCGCCAAGATGCCGAGCTCAATCCAATACTCCATATGGTAGGCGCCGGCCATGGCGGCATGCATGGCGTTGATGCCGTGGGTGAACGGCAGGAACGGATAAATCGCCTGGAACACGGGGCCGGTCATCTCGATGGGGAACGTACCGCCCGAACCGCCAACCTGCATGACCAGCAACACGACTGCGAGCGCCTTGCCGATATCGCCAAACGACACCGTGAGCGTGTAGACGATATTGGAGAACACGAGGCTCGCGACCCAGCCCGCCAGCACAAACTGCAGCGGGTTGTCGCACTGAATGCCAAAGAACAGGATGTCACCCGCGCACACGAGCGTCGCCTGCAGCAGGGCCAAGCCGCCAAAGAACAGGTAACGTCCCAGGTAGATCTCGTGCAGGCGCACGGGGATGAGCTCGTTGATGAGCTCGTCGTCAACCGAGACCTTCATCATGGCTGCAAGCACGATCGAACCGACCCACAGCGACAGAATCGTGTAGAACGGCGCCATGGCAGAACCGTAGTTGCGGATCGGATAGACCGGCTTGCGGTCGAGCGCGACGGGGCCGGAAAGCGACACGGCCAGTCCCTCGGGATCATTGCCGATCATCGTCTTGATCGTCGCCAGGTCGCCCGACATCAGGGCGCTGTCGAGTTCGTCCTTAAAGGAGCTGATCTTTTCCGACGCCTCGCCCAGCTGATCGGAAGCCTTGTTGACCAGCTTTGCAGCCTTGGAGAGGCCCTTTGCCAGCGAGCCGGACGCGTCGGTCAGACCGTCTACGGCACCATCAAGATCGCCCGAGATGCCGTCGAGTGAGTCCAGAATGCCCGAAACCGTCTTCTTGAGCTCCTTGGCCTTGACCGAGAACGTGGAATCGTAGTCGGACTTGGCGCCCGAGATGCCCGCCTTGGCATCGGCAATGGCCTGGTCGACCTCGGCACGCGTGTTGTTGGCCTCTGCCATGCTGTCAGAAAGGGACTTTGCGGTCGCCGTCAGATCCTTAGCGTTGTTGCGGTACTCCCCTGCGATCCTGCCGAGCGACGTCGCGACGGACTTAAGGCCGTCTTTCAGCTTTTCGCCACTCACCTGGTCAGCAAAACTGCGGAGTTGGTCGGCAGTGGCATCGATATCGTCGGCACGAGTATTGAGCGCCGCCGCAGCTTCGTTGAGCTGGGACACCGTAAGGTCGACATGCTGGTTCGCCGCATCGAATGCCTTCGCAAGCTCGGCGGACACGTTGTCGAACGAGCCCGTGCTTCCGTCAATTGCGGCGTTGATGGCGTCGTTAGCGGCCTTCAGCGCTTCCTTGGACTCGCTAATGCCGCTCTTGGCGTGCTCCATCAGCTGCTTCGTCGACTCATCGACGGTGCCCGTCTGCTTGAGCATGCCACCCGCTGACGTGAGCGAATCGGACGTAGAGCTCAAAATGCCAGCGAGCGACGTCGCGTTCGCCTGAACGTCTTGCAGGTCCTCGACCGAATCGCCGAGCGTCGAGGACAGGTTGGCGATAAAGTTGCTCACCTGGTCGGTGCTCATATAGTCGAGCAAGCTGGACACGGTCTTGAGTCCGATGGCCGTGATGGTCTCGGTAAACGTCTCGTTGACCTGGCTCTGGACCGCGCTCGAACCTTTCTCGGTCACGATCTGGGCAATGGCATTGGCCTTTTGGTTCTCGTAGAACTCGATGTCGGCGTGCTTCACGTCGGTCGAGAAGAGCGTCATCATGTCGGCGCT
>CAKUCJ010000343.1 GCA_934643435.1 uncultured Collinsella sp. | reverse complement strand
GCTACCGTGCTGGTGCCCGTGCTCACCGGTCTCTCGGTCTCGGCGACGCTTTTGTTTGCCGGCCTAGGCACGCTGCTGTTTCATTTTCTATCGCGCGGTAAGGTGCCGGCCTTCCTGGGCTCGTCGTTTGCCTTCATCGCGGGCTATGCCGCGATTGCACCCAACGGCGAGACGGAGCTTTTACCTTACGCCTGCTTGGGTGTTGCCTGCGCCGGCCTGCTCTATCCGGTGCTGGCGGCGCTGTTCCGCGCATTTGGTGCCAAGCGCGTCATGCGCTTCTTTCCGCCGGTGGTGACTGGCCCCATCGTCATTTCCATCGGCTTGATTCTGGCGAGCTCTGCCATTGCCAACTGCCAGACCAACTGGCTCGTTGCCGTCATTGCTGTCGCCGTTATCGTGATCTGCAACATCTGGGGTCGCGGCATGGTCAAGATCGTGCCGATTCTGCTGGGCGTCGTGGTGAGCTATGCTGTCGCCGCCGTGCTGGGCGAGGTCGACTTCTCCGGCGTTGCGGCCGCCCCGTGGGTCGGTCTGCCCGTGGTGTGGGACAACACCGTGTTTGCGCTCTTTGGTCCGCAGTTCGATAACGGCCTTGCCACGACGGCCATCATCACCATCATGCCGCTGGCCTTTGCGACCATGATCGAGCATATCGGCGATATCTCCGCCATTGGCTCTACCTGCGAGCGCAACTTTATCGCTGATCCTGGCCTGCATCGTACGCTGCTCGGTGACGGCCTTGCCACGATCCTGGCTTCGCTCTTTGGCGCTCCGGCCAATACCACGTATGGCGAGAATACCGGCGTCCTTGCCCTGACGCGTGTGTTCGATCCGCGTGTGATCCGCATTGCCGCGTGCTGCGCCATCGTGCTTTCGTTCTGCCCCAAGTTCGCCGCGGTCATTGCGGCCATGCCGGCGTGCGTCATCGGCGGCGTGTCGCTCGTGCTCTACGGCATGATTAGTGCCGTGGGTGTTCGCAACCTCATCGAGAACCAGGTCGATTTCCAGAACAATCGCAACGTGCTGGTGGCCGCGCTTGTGCTTGTGCTTTCGCTCGGCATTGCCTACAGCACTGCTGGCGCCATCGTGTTGGAGCTGGGCGGCGTGACGATCTCGCTTTCGGGCCTTGCCGTGGGCTCGCTGGTGGGCATTGTGCTCAACGCCATTCTGCCCGGTAACGATTTTGAGTTCGATACTTCCGAGCTCGAGGAAGCTGCTGAGTAACAGCTGCGTCCAGCTAAATCAGAAAATGGCGCCCATGCGTACACGTGGGCGCCATTTTTAATGCGTCAGTATCCAGTGGATGCCGCGGGCCATGCGCAAGTCGGTTTGCGCAAAATGATTGCCGGGGTTGATCTCCAGCGTTGTTGGAATGCCACGCTCGACGAGTGACTCTTCCATCGCGCGCGTGTCGTCGAGCACGTGTCGCATCATGCGGTTGGGCGTCTTGGTTTCCTTTTTACCGAGCGACAGGTAGACGGCTTGCGGGTTGCTGACAAACGGCTCCGTGCTGGCACGATCGACAAAGTGGGGAAACCACAGCGACCCCGATGCGCTCGCGGCGCGGTCAAAGGCGTTGGTTTGCCAGAGGGCCCAAAGCGCGAAGAGGCCTGCGAGCGAGTAACCGGCAATGCCGCGCCAGACGGGCGGCTGGGGAAGCGATGGCTCGACCTGCGGGATTATCAGGCTCAGCAACTCATCGAGAAAACCAGCAGCTTGGCCGCCGAAAGGCTCGGCATCACGTACGGTTCCGTCGCATGTCCAGGGGCTCAGCTCGCGATTCCAATCGAGCCCGCCCATGGTGACGAGGGTGAATGGCGGACAGTCGAGCTCTCGGCAACACTCATAAACCTCGCTGCCGTCGCCCACGACCACAGGAAGGTAGATGACAGGCGCGCTTTCCGTATGATTCGAATAAACGGTTATCTGCTTTTGATGCGCTTCCATGACGGGCTTCTCTCAGTGTTGTGATATCGGCAGCCTCAATTGTCGCACGCCAGCGTATGCCGGTTGGACAGCATCAAGAACATTCGCGTGCGCCGCGCGGGCGCAAATGAAAAACGCCACCGCCGGAGGGGAGCTCGGCGGTGGCGTTGCTAAACGGTGTGCAGGCTAGCACTTCTGTGGGTGCCGTCCCGTGCGTTAAAG
>CAKUCJ010000342.1 GCA_934643435.1 uncultured Collinsella sp. | reverse complement strand
AACCGCCACATCACCGACGTCAAGATGGCGGCGGGCACGGGCGTGACCTTCCTCATCTCCAACGAGTACGACGGCGAGTACAAAACCAACGCCGGCCTGAGCTTTGCGGGCCTGCTCGATCCCGTCTCGACCGACAACGTGCTTAACGGCTTTCAAAAGGTAACCGGCTTTACCGGCGGAACCACGCAGGACTCGCTCTTTGCCAGCATGTTCGGTGCCGCCGAGCATTCCGGCTACTACAAGACCTCCTTGTACCTTGCCACCAACTCGGCCGCGACCGACGTGTACCTGTCGGGTATCGACTTTACCGAGCAGGACCCGGCAAACCCCATCTCAACCGCGCTGCGCGTGGGGCTGGTTACCTATGCCCCGGGAAAAAGCGACACCGTAACGGGCCAGTACATCTTTGAGGTCTCGAACGCCCGCAATCCCCAGGCGCGCTACAACACGCTCGACGGCAAGGACGCCAGCGCCAGCGAGCAGGATCACCTGGTGCTCGATAGCATGCGCACCGATGGCACGACGGTCCACTTTGACCAGCTGACCAGCGCAAACTTCTGTGATTACAACGAGGACACCGGTGTCGTAAGCCTCAAGGAGGCTACGACCAAGATTTGCTCCCTGCCCGCCGCTGCCAAGGACGCCGACCGCAGCACGCCCGTGCGCGTGGACGTGTACGTGTGGCTGGAAGGCTGCGACCCCGACTGCACTAACAACCTGGCCGCCACCAGCCTGCAATCGCTGGCGCTGCGTTTTGCCGGCAAGCGTTCGTAAGGGGGCTGGGCATGAGCGCATCGAACATTAAAGATATCCTGGGCTCGCGTCGCCGCATGGTGGCCGCCGCTGCATGGATGCTCGTGCTTGTAGCCGCCTTGAGCGCCGCCACCTACGCGTGGTTTAGCAACTCGCGCTACACCAACGTGACGCCCGTGGCGCACACGGTAAGCGACGAGGGCTCCGACCTGCAGATTGGACTTTCGGCCAACGGACCCTGGGACACGACGGCTACGCTGGCTGCCGCCGACAAGACGCTCTATCCCATCTCGACGGCAGACCTTTCCCGCTTTTGGCGCGGCACCTTCCAAAACGCCGCGGGCATCACGACCGACTATGCCGACTGCACCGCGCAGCTGAATGACTATGCCCTTACCGGCACGCTGTACCTCAAGGGCAGCGACGGCGCGCTCAGCGTGTACCTGTATCAGGGCCAGATGAGCGTGACGAGCGATCCGCAGCTGCTGGCAGCACTTCGCCTGGGCCTGGTCATTACGACCCAGTCTGGTACGCAAACGCATATCTTTACCTGCGACGACCTAGGCAACACCGCGGGCGCCACCAGCAGGCGCACCACGGCGCAGGACGGCGTGGTCGTGGCATCGGGCGCCTCAGGCTGGGGCTACACCGCCGACCCCGCCCGAGCCATAAGCGCCTACAGCATGGATGGCACTGGCGATACGCCCACGGCGCGCGCGGGTGCGACGCCCATCTGCACGCTGGCCGCCAACGAGGTGGCAAGCGTTCGCTACGTTGTGTACATGGAAGGCTGCGACGCCAACTGCATCGACGAGGCCCAAGCCCGCGATGTCGTTTTGCAGCTTGCCTTCGCCGCGGCCAAGGCATAAGGGGGGCGAGCTAAATGCAAAAGAACAAGCAGATGCAGGTAGACGGCATCGAGGCCGAGAAGACGTCCGCCAAGACGACGACAACCGCTGCCCCCGAGCCCGCCGAGTCCGTAACCTCCGCCGCCCGCCGCCACGCCCGCCGCGCGCGTGCCTACATCGTGCTCGTTATGGTGGCACTCGCCGCCACTCTGGGCGCTGCAACCTACGCCTGGTTTACCAGCAACATGAAGGTCAACACCAACTCGGTGAGTGTCCACAGCGACACGTCCAAGCTGCTGCTCGAGCTGGGCGATGCCAGCCGCGGCAGCTGGTCGCAGCAGGGCGACGTTTCCCTGGTCTCCAATGCAAGCGGCACCGTAACGCTCTACCCGGTCTCGACCTTCGACCTCAACGGCTTTGCGGCCTGCGCGCAAAACAACTCAGCCGGCGATGCCTCGGTGTTTGAGCAGGCAAAAGACAACGGCTCCGCCTACTATCACGGCTGGATCGACCTGCGCCCCACCATTACCGGCATGGGCGCCAGCAAGGTCAAGGGCAAGGTGAGCC
>CAKUCJ010000341.1 GCA_934643435.1 uncultured Collinsella sp. | reverse complement strand
AACCTATAAGGTTCGTTTTGGCGGACATGCGACCGAGCTGTATCTGGAGGACCAGGCGCGCGAACGGCCGGATGGCTCGCAGACGCACGTGATGCGTTGGTGGGTGTGGGCGTTCGACCGTACGCTCGAGGGCGAGCGTCGTAGGTAGGGGCACGCAGCATTCGGGTACAATGGCAGGAATCTTGTCATCTGCCGCGCCGCCTTTCGCGGCGCTATTTGAAAGGACGAAGTATGAACGATATTCAGGGCTACCAGAACGGTCCCATCGAGACCGGTGCAAGCCGCGCTAAGGGGATGTCGCCGCGTGCGTACAACCTTGCCATGTCCGCCCTCATCTTTTTGGGCTTTTGCGCCATGGGTGCCGGCGCCTACTTCACGAGCACCATGGCGTTTGCGCGCATGATGATGAGCGGCGCCGCCCTGCCGCTGGTCTTTGGCTCGTTTATTCTGACCATTGTCGGCATCGTTATGATGTCGGCTGCCGCCAGCAAGCAGTCGGTGGGCCTGTCCCTTGCGGGCTACGTGATCTTTGCGAGCACCTTTGGCCTGACGGCGTCGTTTGGCCTTGCCAACTACGACCTGCCCACCATCAACACCGCCTTTATCGCCACGGCCGCCATCACCTTTGTCTTTGGCGCGCTGGGCGTAACGTTCCCCAAGTTCTTCCGTCGCGTATATGGCATTGGCTTTGGCATTCTGCTTGCCACCATCCTGGTCGAGATCGTACTCATGTTCATGGGCGTCTCGCAGACCATCACCGACCTGATCGTGATCGTGGTGTTCGCCGGCTTTATTGGCTACGACACCTATGTTGCCACGACGGTGCCGCCCACGCTGCCCAATGCGGTGCTCATGGCGTCCAACCTGTTCGTGGACATCATCAACGTGTTCCTGCGCATTCTGAACATCCTCGGCCGTCGCGACTAGTTCGGTGCATTGCGTGACTCTTGTCGGGCGCGGTAAAACGATGCGAAAGGCGGTCCTTCGGGGCCGCCTTTTTTATGCGTGGCGGGGTATCATGGATGGGAAAAGCCGATAGCGGCAGCGACAGGAAAGGTGACCACTTATGGCAGACGTCGACAACAGGAACCGTAACCGCAGGCCCAACCGCGCGGGACAGCCGAACCCTAAGCGTGAGGCTCGCGCTAAGGCCGCCGAGCGTCATGTGGCGGCCGTGTCCGAGGCTTGCGCCAAGGATATCGAGCGCTCGCTTGCCGGCGTGCGTGAGTTCGACGGTATGCCTGCCGGCTTTGTCGCGGCGATGAAGGTCAAGGTCCAGGCGGCTGCGGCTGCTGAGGAGGCGGTTGCCGAGGAGCCGGAGGCCGCCGAGGTAGAGACTGCGGTTGAGCCCGAGGTGGCACCCGAGTCCGTCGAGGAGCCTGCCGAGGAAGTCGCCGAAGCCGAGCCTGCGCCTGCCGAGGAGCCCACTCCGGTCCTGCCCGAGGTCACCGTGCTCGACGCTTCCGCCACGCAGGCCATCCTCGATAATGGTCGCGGCTATGCGCAGTTCTGCGATATGGCCGTGCTCGCCTTTGCCTCGTTTACCAATCCGGGTGGCGGCTATATCCAGGGCTATCTGGGCCAGGAGGCTACGCTCTGCGCCGATTCGTATCTGTACAATGTGCTCGATAAGCAGCGTAAGTGGTACGGCGAGAACCGTCGCCGCAACATCAACTGCGAGCTCTACCGCAACCGCGCGCTGGTGGTGCCTGCGGTGCGCTTCGACCGCAACCACGTGCATGCGTACGCCGACGTGATCGTTGCCGCCGCGCCCAACGTTAAGCGTGCTCGCCAGGAGTACCGCGTGAGCGACGATGCCCTGCTGGACGCGCTGCGCGATCGCATCCGCTTTGTCCTTGCCATCTGCGATGAGCTGGGTCGCGAGAAGCTCGTGCTGGGCGCTTGGGGCTGCGACAACAATGGCTTCGATGCCGAGGCCGTGGCAGAGCTCTTCCGCAAGGAGCTGGCGTCGGGCGACTTTAAGGTCAAGCAGGTCTTCTTCGCCGTGCCCTCTACGCGCTGGGACGAGGACTTTGCCAAGTTTGAGCATGTGCTGGCAAACTTCCCCGAGCGCAACGAGGAGTCCTATGCCCAGGTTGCCGCCCGCGCCGCGGCTGCCCGCGCCGCCGAGCAGGCTCAGGCCGCTGTCGAGGACGAAGAGGATGACGA
>CAKUCJ010000340.1 GCA_934643435.1 uncultured Collinsella sp. | reverse complement strand
GTCGAAACGCCAATGCCCACGCCCAGCTCGGCGCAACGCTCGGCGATCTTGCGGCATACGTCCCAATGCTCGGTATCGGTGCCATGCTCAAGACTGTGATTATTGATCTCGATGATCTTGTGCTTGGCCTTGGCCGCCAGCAGCACCTCGTCGATATCGAACGGCACGCCCGAACGACCCGTATGGCCAAGCATGAACACCTTGGGGTGCTCCAGGGCATTGATATACATCTGGGTCGTCTGGGCAAGCGTCGCACCCTCGGCAAACTGCGGATTATGCACGCTTGCCACCAAATAATCCAAATTACGCGTCACCAAATCGAACAGCGAATGCTGGCGACTGTACGCATCGCCGGCGATATCGAGCGAAACGGGAATGTCTTCGCCAAACAGGCTGCCGTCCAACGAAACGATATCGGCCTCGGCGCCGCGGAGCAACAGCACGCCGCTCCAAATGCGCGGCCAGATATCCTGGTTGATAAAGAACTGGAAACTACGCAGGTCATTGGGGCAAGGTGTAACCATCGAGCTCAGATGGTCGGCAGAACCGAGCACCTGAAGGCCGCGCTCGGCCGCCCAATATATGTTCTGCTCAATGGTCGAATACGCATGCGCAGAGAACATCGTATGAGTATGGATATCACAAGAAAGCAGGTAGGGCATCGGGTCTCCTTATCCAGTATGGCCGTCGCGTATATTCATTGTACGCATAGCCTTCGACAGTCGTAAAACCACTCCATCCCAATGACACAACGTCCATGACAACGGGGTCCGGCTTAACACCAAACCCCGTTTCACGTAAAACATTGTAAGCAGAGCGCTTTACTTTGGACGATACTCGTCTGCCAACTGCTTCCAGGCGGGCAGTGAGTTTATGATAGTCTCGTAGCTCACGCAGTAGCCCAAGCGGAACCAGCCCGGCATGCCAAAGCTGTCCGAGGGCACTGCGAGCAGTTCATACTTCTTCGCGCGCTCGCAGAAAGCGTTCGCATCGGACTCCAGCGCCTTCACCCATAGGTAGAACGCGCCATCCGGCTCAACATACGTGTAGCCGTACTCCGCCAATGCACCGGTAAGCGCCGTGCGGTTGCGTGCATAGGCCTCAACGTCACTCGGCTCATCGATGCAATCGATAATTACGCGCTGGAAGAGCGCCGGCGCGCACACGAAGCCCAGCGTACGGGCGGCACCGGCAACGGCGGGCATTAGACGAGCTGCCTGAGGATTCGTATTGGGAACCAGAATCCACCCCACGCGCTCGCCCGGCAGCGAAAGCGACTTGGAATACGAGTAGCACACGATGGTGTGCTCGTAGATCGAAGGTACCCAAGGCACCTCGGCGCCATAAACAATCTCGCGATACGGCTCGTCAGAGATGAGCATGATCGGATTCTCGGGATCGCGCTTGGCGTTGGCCTCGCGTAAAACATTAGCCAGGCGCGTCAGGGTATCGCGCGTATACACGGCACCGGTCGGGTTATTCGGCGAGTCGATGATGACCGCCGCCGTCTTGTCGGTAATAGCCTTAAGAACGTTGCCCACGCTCAGCTGAAACGTATCCTCGTTGGCAAGCGCCTCAACACACGTGCAACCGGCCTTCTCGATCCAGACACGGTACTCCGGAAAATACGGCGCGATGACGATGACCTCATCGCCCGGATTGGTGATGGCGTTGAGCGTGCAGGTGAGCGAAGCCGCCGCACCCACCGTCATAAAGACGTCCTTGCCCTCATAGTTCGTATCAAAGCGACGGTTGAGCGACTCGGCCACGGCGGCGCGACACTGCGGCAGGCCCGGTGCGGGTGTGTAGCCATGCAGCCGATCGCTCGGCAGCTCAAGCGCCTTCTTAATGGACTCCGCAACGGCCGCAGGCGCCGGAACGCTCGGGTTGCCCAGCGAGAAATCGAATACGTTCTCCGCGCCGATCTGCGCCTTGCGCTCAAGGCCATAGCTAAAGATCTCGCGGATGATGGAACTCTCCGCGCCGCGAGCATACATAGTTTCGTTGATCATCTGTTCCCCTTTCGCATAGGCGGTATTGTACGCTTTAGTCGGGCAAAGTGCCGCAGCAATGTTGATTGGGGACAAACGGCCCCATATCGCTCAAAAAAGCCTCCGCAGGTTTCCCCGCGGAGGCTCTCGTAGCAATGATTACTCGTCGGCGTCAGTAT
>CAKUCJ010000339.1 GCA_934643435.1 uncultured Collinsella sp. | reverse complement strand
TATCGCCGCCGTAGCACTTGGCCAAAACGTCCTTGCGGCGCGCCTTGACGGTGGAGCGGGCGATGATCTTGTTGCCGATGGCGCCCTGGATGGGCACCTCGAACAGCTGGCGCGGAATAATCTCCTTGAGCTTGTCACACAGGCCGCGGGCCAGGCCATAGGCCTTGTCCTTGTGCACGATAAACGACAGCGCGTCCACCTCATCGCCCGAAAGCAGAATGTCGAGCTTGACGAGCTCGGAGGGACGGTACTCGTTGAACTCGTAGTCGAGCGAGGCATAGCCCTTGGTACGGCTCTTAAGCTGGTCGAAGAAGTCCAGGATGAGCTCGGCGAGCGGCATGTCAAAGCGCATCTCGACCGATTTGCTCGTGAGGTGAATCATATCGGTCGTGATGCCGCGGTGCTCGATGGCAAGCTGCATGACGGCACCCGTATACTCGGGCGGGCAGATAATCTTTGCCTTGAGGTAGGGCTCCTCGATGCGCTCGATACGCGTGGCCTCGGGCAGGTCCTGCGGGCTGCGGACATCGATCATCTCGCCATCGGTCTTGTAGACGTGATAGTCAACTGAGGGGCTCGTGGCGATAAGGTCCAGATTGAACTCGCGCTCCAGGCGCTCCTTGACGACCTCCATGTGCAGCAGGCCCAGGAAGCCCACGCGGAAACCAAAGCCCAGCGCCACCGACGTCTCGGGCTCCCACACCAACGACGGGTCGTTGACGTGCAGCTTATCGAGGGCGTCGCGCAGGTTCTCGTAATCCTTGTTGTCGATGGGAAACAGGCCCGTGTAGACCATGGGCTTGGCCTCGCGGTAGCCCGGCAGCGGCTCGGGGCAGGGATTCGACGCCCAGGTGAGGGTGTCGCCCACGCGCACGGCCTCGGGGTCCTTCAGACCCGTGACCACATAGCCCACCTCGCCGACGGTCAGTGCATCCACCGGGGTCTCGGCGGGACGCTTGACGCCCACGCCGTCGACCAAGAAGTCGCCCTCGGCCTGCATCATACGCAGAGTGTCGCCCTTTTTGATGGAACCATCAAAGACGCGCACCGTGGCCACGACGCCGCGGTACTCATCAAAGTACGAATCCAGAATAAGTGCCTTGAGCGGGGCATTTGCATCGCCCTTGGGAGGCGAGATCAAAAAGACAATGGACTCCAACAGGTCATGGATGCCCTCGCCGGTCTTGCCCGACACACACACGGCATCGTCGGCGGGAATGGCCAGGTCGTCCTCGATCTCGGTCTTGACCTCATCGGGGTGCGCCGAGGGCAGGTCGATCTTATTGATGGCGGGCACGATGTCCAAGTTGGCATTCATGGCGAGCGTGGCATTGGAGACGGTCTGAGCCTCGACGCCCTGCGTGGCGTCGACGACCAGCACCGCGCCCTCGCAGGCGGCCAGCGAACGCGAGACCTCGTAGGTAAAGTCCACGTGGCCCGGCGTATCGATCAGGTTGAACTGATACGTCTCGCCGTCGTCGGCATCATATGAGACGCGAACGGCATTGGACTTGATCGTGATGCCGCGCTCGCGCTCGATATCCATCGTGTCGAGCAGCTGCGACTCCATGTCGCGCTCGTCAACGGTATGGGTGAGCTCGAGGATGCGGTCACTGATCGTGGACTTGCCATGGTCGATGTGCGCAACAATCGAGAAGTTGCGGATGTGGGAAATGTCAATTGAAGTATTCATGCGGACTATCTTACCCGAGCGGTACAAAAAATGGAGCCTGTTCCATAAAACAGGCTCCATTTATGCGCGTAATCTGTGTGGTGTGAAATTTACAACTTAGGCGTTGATGCTGTTCACGAGCTTGGCAAGACCGGACTTGCGGTTGGAAGCCTGGTTCTTGTGGATGACATGCTTAGCGGCAGCCATGTCGAGACGCTTGGTGACGGTCTTGAGGGCAGCCTGGGCCTTCTCGGCGTCGCCCTCGGCGACGGCGGACTGGACGTGCTTGGTCAGCGTCTTGAGCTCGGACTTGACAGCCTTGTTACGCATGCGAGCTGCCTCATTGGTGCGGATACGCTTCTTCTGAGACTTGATGTTTGCCACTTCTGGAGTTCCTTTCGAGTTCCTTGCAAAAAATGTATGACACCTCTGAGACACGGTGAGGTCATGCAAGCGCCTACTATAGCACGCTCCCCCTCAAAGGGATAGAACGAATTTGTCAAATA
>CAKUCJ010000338.1 GCA_934643435.1 uncultured Collinsella sp. | reverse complement strand
GGCTGGGCCGACGAGTTTATCTCTACGCCCAAGCTCGACGACCTGGCCTGCGCCTACACCTCGCTGCAGGCGTTTTTGGGTGCCGAGAACGCGCGCGATGTCTCGGTCTTTTGCTGCTTCGATAACGAGGAGGTTGGCTCCGAGACCAAGCAGGGTGCCATGTCGACCTTCTTAGCCGACGCGCTGCACCGCATTAACGGGTCGCTCGGCTTCGATGACGAGTCGTACCATCGCGCACTTGCTGCTTCGATACTCGTGAGCTGCGACAACGCGCATGCCGTGCATCCTAACCACGCCGAGAAGTGCGATGCCCGCAACCAGGTCGTGCTCAACGGCGGCATTGTCATTAAGGAAGCCGCTAACCAGCACTACTGCACCGATGCCTTTAGCCGCGCGGTGTTCCAGGCCATCTGCGACGACGCCGACGTGCCCACGCAGGCTTTCGCCAACAAGAGCGACATGGCCGGCGGCTCTACCCTCGGCAACCTGTCCAACATGCAGGCGAGCATGCACGCCGTGGACGTTGGTCTGCCGCAGCTGGCCATGCACTCAAGCTACGAGACCGGCGGCGTCCGCGACGTCATGTACGCAATCCGCGCCCTCACCGCCTTCTACGAGCGCAACCTAACCATCAACGGCGCCGAAAGCGTGGAACTGTAAATGCAGGCCGAAGACATGAAGGCCGAGCGCAAGCTTGAGCTCATCGATCAGAGTTCGCAGCTGTTTGTCACCGCTTGCCATGAGTCGGGAATCGACGTTTCCAAGGTATTGCCAACGGGCGATGAAGAACTCAAGCGCAACGCCTATTCGGACCGCTACGGCGAAGAGACGAACTAGATCTAATACGCGGAGCGTCGAAAACACCAGATGTATGTCTGAGATCACTTTAGCAAGAGTGTCGCAGGCAGAACTAACGGTATGGTGCAAACTAACCTGACCCCATTGCACCAAAAAGGAAACGCCGCAGGTTGAGCAAGAGTCAGCGAGAGCCCGCCAGAGCGAGCAAGGTGCCTTGAAAGAGGAGGGCATTGACCTTCTGGTCATGCCCGACGATTGAAAGGCAGATTGCCGCTCTGGCGGGTTTGCAGCGTCGAGCCGTTACGGCGTTTGGTAAAACGCCGTAACGAACTAGCTCATCATCGCATTCATCATCTCGGTGGTTGCGGAATCGTCGGCAGACCACTCGTTGTCGTCGTTGCAAGAGTACTTGAAGGTGACCTTGGTGTCCTTGGGCTTGGCGGCCTTGGTCACATCGACCATCACCTGACCGGCCATCTTGTACAGGTCGTCCTCGGACGGCAGCTCATCGAGTGCCGCGATCTTCTCCTGATACTGGGTAGCGAAATCCTCGACGATCTTGTTCATGGACTTGCAGGTGATGGTGACCTCGGCGGTTGCGGTGCCCTTGTCCTCGTCGACCGTCACGTCACCGATCTTGTAATCAAAACCCTCGAGATAGCTCTTGGCGTACTCCTTGGGATCGATGCCCAGCTGCTCAAACTCGTCGCCCGAAGCCTCCTCCAGACCGGAGAGGAAATCATCGCCGCCGTTCTTGATCTCGTCAAACTGACTCGTAAGGTCGTTGGTGATGAGCTCCTCCACCGAAGGCCCTCCGCAGCCGGAAAGCAGGACCACGCACGCGACCAAGGCAGCCATCAGGGGTGCAAGCAGCAGCTTCTTCTTCATGTCATTCCTCCAAACAAGCGGCACCGCGTTCCCTGCGCAGCGCGCATCGTGACAGTAAGCCCATATTAGCGGCTCAGCCCAAATCTCAACGTCGCGAAAGCGCAGGCGGCTCAATTTGGCGAGCGAATGGCCCGTAAATACAGGCCCCCTATGCAATAAAACCCGCCAACTCGGTCTAATAAAAAAGGGCGGCCGGAGAACCCGACCACCCTTGAACATCCTCTGGATGCCGCAACTTACTTGCGGACGACCTTGACGATGGCATCACCGGCGGCGACAGAGGAGTCAGCCTCGACGGCGAGCTCGACATCGGCAAACTCGGCGGTGTTGGACACGGCCACGACAACGCAGTCCTTGTAACCGGCAGCGGCGATCTTGGCGCGGTCGATCTTGAGCATGGGCTGGCCGGCCTTGACGACGTCATCGGCCTTGACGAAGCCCTCGAAGCCGTCGCCGTTCATGTTGACGGTATCGACGCCAACGTGCACCAGAACCTC
>CAKUCJ010000337.1 GCA_934643435.1 uncultured Collinsella sp. | reverse complement strand
CGGTGGATGGCGTACTCGATCAGGTTCTGCGCGGCCTCGCGCACGTCGGTCATTACAGCCATGCCGCGTATGCCCCCTTGTCAGAGATAGCGTAGTGACGGGCGGAACCCTCGCCAAGCCAGCCGTTCATCTTGGCAATGAAAGTGTCGACCAAATCGAGCGGCACGAAGGCCTGAATAGTGCCGCCAAAGCCACCGCCGTGGATGCGGACGGCGCCGCGGCCGTCGAGCACGTGCTCGGCCAGCGCCAGGGCGTACATGGAGGGCTGCTCGGAGCCCAGCTTGGCAACGACATTCTGCAGGTACATGGCAGAGCTGGCGCCGGACTCGCGCGTCAGGACCAGGAACTGGTCGATGTCGCCGGCGTTAAGAGCCGCCCAGCGCTTGTCGACCAGGCCGTTCTCGTACCAGTAGTGAACGGCGCGCAGGCAGGCGCGGTCGCCCAGCTTGGCGCGCAGCTCGGGGAGCTTGGCGTCAAAGTCGGCAACGTCGACCTCACACAGGCGCGCCTTGCCAAACTCGGCGGCGACGTCCTGCATCTCGCGCGGAACGGCGGCGTAGTCGTCGGTAGCCGCCACATGGTCGGCGCCAACCTTGACGAGTACGAGTGCATAGCCGTGATCCTCAAAGTTGAGCTCGAGCTTCTGGGTCTTAGGCTGAGCCTGGTCCTCAAAGTCCATGTAGGCGAGGCCGCCCAAGCACACGGCAGCTTGGTCCATCAGACCGCAGGGCTTGCCGTAGTAGTTGTTCTCGGTGCGCTGGCTCATCTGGGCGAGCGCGACGGGCTCAATGGCAGGCGCGCCCCAGAGCGTCTCCATGGCGCGGCCGTACGCGGCCTCGACGGCGGCGGAGCTGGAAAGGCCGCCGCCCGAGGGAACGGAGCAGGTGAAGGCAAAGTCGAAGCCGTGGGGCTCAACGCCCAGGGCTGCGACCTCGTGGGCCATGCCGCGGACGAGGCTTGCGGACGTGCCCTTCTCAGCCTCCTGAATATCCAGCGTGTCGAGCGTGATCTCAAAGGTGGGGTAGCCCTCGTCGGCAACGCGGACCTTGTTGGTGTCGGTTGCCACGGCAATGCCGTCGACGGCGACATCGAGCGAGCCGGCGATAACGTGGCCGCCCTCGTGGTCGGTGTGGTTGCCGCTGATCTCGGAGCGGCCGGGCGCGTGCACATAGAGCACCTGGCGGTCGCCGATGGGGCCAAACTCCTCCTCAAACAGCTTGGTGAGCGTGGCGAGCGTCTTTTCGTCGGGGGCGGTCATGAAGGTCCTTTCTTTGGCGCGAACAGGTGAGTTTTGCGTCGTTATGAGTACGTTAACAATTTGAAGCGGCGTGAACTTAGCATCCACGATACCGCACGTTAAGGGCTATGTTAACGTACTCATAACACAACGCTTATTACTTTTTGAGAATCTGGTAATCGGTAGATTTTCAGCCGCGAACGGTAGTGCCGTATGGACTTATAGAGCAGAAAAGCTGCAGCTAGAAAAAGTAGAGTACGTTAACATGCGTCCGACGATAGCGGTCCTCCGCGCGGGCTCTATTCCTGCACGGGCCGGTATGCACGCTATTCCGATCTCGCAAGGGTGAAGGTGATCTTGTGGCAAGGCGCCCCTCCAACGATACAGGCTCGCGTCCGGTTTCCATGGCCGACGTCGCCCGCGCTGCTGGCGTTTCGCAGCAGACGGTCTCGCGCGTCGCCAACGGCCTGCCCAATGTGAACGAGCAGACGCGCCAGCGCGTGCAGGCCGCCATGCAGGAGCTCGGCTTTCGCCCGAGCTATGCCGGTCGTTCGCTGCGCGACGGTCGCTACCATTCGGTCGGTCTATGCGTCAACGATGTCACCAAGTTTGGGAATCTGACGATGATCGACGGCATCGCCAGCGCCGCCCGCGAGCATAGCTGCGCCATCACGCTGGTCGAGATGTCCAAGACCGAGGAGTTTTCGCTTGCCGAGGCCACCCGCCGCATGGCGGCGCTGCCGGTCGATGGCATCATCATCGGCATGAGCCGCATGGCGCCCGACTTTGAGACGTTTGATCCGCTGCCGGGAATCGGCACGGTTATCGTCACCATGTACGCACATCCGCGCGTGACCACGGTCGATTCTGACCATTACGGCTGCTCGCTGCTGCTTATGGATCACCTGTTTGAGCTTGGTCATGAGCAGATTCGCTATATCGGCGG
>CAKUCJ010000336.1 GCA_934643435.1 uncultured Collinsella sp. | reverse complement strand
CGTTCGGCCTGCGTGCTCGTACCCGAGATCTCGCTGACGGCCCAGACCGTCGGCCGCTTTCGCTCGCGTTTTGGCGAGACGGTCGCGGTCTTCCATTCGCGCCTCTCGGCCGGCGAGCGCTTGGACCAGTGGGACATGGTCGCCAGTGGTGCGGCCCGCGTGGTCGTGGGTGCCCGCTCGGCACTCTTTTGCCCGCTCAGCGACCTAGGTCTCATCATCATCGACGAGGAGCATGAGACCAGCTACAAGCAGGGTTCCAGCCCGCGTTACCATGCACGCGAGGTGGCGGCCGAGATGGCGCGCCGTTATCGCTGCCCGCTCGTGTTGGGCTCGGCCACTCCTTCTGCCGAGGCGCTCGACCGTTGCCGCCGCGGCACGTACAACGGTGCCAGCTGGACGCGTGTCGAGATGCCCGAGCGCCCGGGGCACGCCGTCCTACCTACGGTCCGCATCGCCGACCTGCGCCGTGAGTTCGCACACGGTAGCCGCTCCATGTTCTCAAAACCGCTGATGGAAGGCCTAGAGCGCGTTGTCGAACGCCGCGAAAAGGCCGTGCTACTTCATAACCGTCGCGGCTTTGCGCCGTTCCTCATGTGCCGCGAGTGCGGCTGCGTGCCCACCTGCAACCACTGCTCCACCGCGCTCACGTACCACGAGCGCACGCACGCGCTGCAGTGCCACACCTGCGGATCGTCTTGGCGCGTTCAGCCCTATCCGGCGCCCACGAGCCGCTGCCCCAAGTGCGGCAGCCGCTACCTGGCCAAAATGGGCTTGGGCACGCAGCAAATCGAAGACGCGCTGCACCAGATGCTGCCCGAGGACGTCGCCATCATCCGCATGGATGCCGATTCCACGCGCGGCAAGGACGCGCACAAAAAGCTGCTCGAGCAGTTTGATGCCGCCGATTGCGCCGTGCTGCTGGGCACCCAGATGATCGCCAAGGGCCTCGATTTTCCCGAGGTCACGCTCGTGGGCGTGGTCAATGCCGATTTTGCGTTGAAGCTGCCCGATTTTAGAGCAGGGGAGCGCGCCTACGATCTGCTGGAGCAAGTCTCAGGCCGCGCCGGTCGCGGCGATCGCCCCGGCGAGGTCATCATCCAGACCTATCTGCCCGAGGACCCGGTCATTCGCGCCGTCGCCGAGCACGACCGTTCCATCTTTACCGACTACGACCTGGGCCAGCGCCGCGACGCCCTGTATCCGCCCTTCGTGCGTCTGGTCAACATCTTGGTGTGGTCGGCGAGCCAAGACGACGCGCAAGACTACATAGGGCGCATCGCGAAGCTCCTCAAGCGCCGCTGGCATGCCGCCGCGCCCGACTTTTTGCGGGCGGGGAGCGCGGTGCCGCAGGTGCTGGGCCCGGCTTCGTGTGTAATCGAGAGAGCCAAGGACCGTTACCGCTTCCATCTGCTTGTAAAGTCGCCGGTAGGGTACCATGTCTCTGATGATATCGACGCCTGTCTCAAAGAGGCGGGCTCCGTGCGCGGCGTGAGCGTGAGCGTTGACGTCGACGCCTATGATTTGATGTAACAACCCGAAAGGATGGCCATGGAAGCCAACGGAATCGTACTGTCGCCCGACCCTCGTCTGCGCCAGGAGTGCGCCGTCATCGAGGAGATCACCCCGGCGATCGAGGCGCTTGCCGAGAAGATGAAGAAGATGATGTTCGAAAACGGCGGTTGCGGCCTGGCTGCCCCGCAGATCGGCGAGCTCATTCAGCTCGTTACCATCGACTGCGATTACAGCGACAAGAACGACTACGACCCGTACGTGCTCATCAACCCTGTGATCGTTGAACAGAGCGACCATCTCGTTCCGTTTAGCGAGGGCTGCCTATCCATTCCCGGCATTAGCTGCGAGATCGAGCGCCCCGATCATGTCGTCGTCGAGGCGTATGACCTGGATGCCAACCTGATTCGCTACGAGGCCACGGGCGACCTGTTCTGCGTGTGCCTGCAGCACGAGATCGATCACCTGCATGGCAATACGATGTTCGAGAGGCTTAAGCCGATGCAGAGAATCAAAGCCGTCAAGGAGTACCAGGACGCCCTGGCCCGCGGCGCTCGACCGGGCGAGACGGAGTAGAGTCGTCCGTCCCCTTCCGCCGCAGGGCTTAGGTTTTGCTCCATGCTCAAACAGTCCTGCTCGCACGAAGAGCACATTAAGTGCTCTTCGGCTCGTGCGGAAC
>CAKUCJ010000335.1 GCA_934643435.1 uncultured Collinsella sp. | reverse complement strand
CACACATAGACGTCTATACCCAAAATAAAGACAGGATATAGGCGAGATTACGCTGGTTGACCACAACATCTAGGCCTGATCGGCGCCTGCGGTCTCCAAGCCGATCAAACGGAACGGGTCGGCTACGCCACCGATCGACTTTTCGAGCTCGCGCTGGCGCTGCGAATCCTGCATCGCCTGCATCGTCAGCACACGGCGCGCGTCTTCATCGAGCGAATGATCCCGACGTAACTTGGCCTGAGCGGCACGCATGCGGCGCTTGATGGTGTAGAGCTCGAGCGTGTCGAGCATAAACACGATGTTCGTCTCGGTAGGGTGCTTGCTTGTCGACGAGATGCGCCCGGCGCTGACAAGCGTTGCCGCCTCGGGGCACACCGCGCGCGCCGCATCCATGCACGCCGCGGGATCGGTTCCCGGCGGTGTAGCAAGAACAGCCCACGCGATAGACTCGTGGCGCGGATCCACCCACTCGATCGAACAGATGCGGTCGGCATACGTGCGGAACAGGTCGGGATAGCTCGTGAGCATCGTCAGCAGCTCGCGCTCCCCCGCCAAAGACTTCCGCTCCAGGTCGGTCAGCACAATCGGCATCGTCGGAGCCGCAGGCGCGCCCGCTGCATCGACAACCGGCGCCGCGCCATCCATCCCGATCGTCACGTCGATCGGCGGCATATCGTCTACGACCTCGACCGGCGCGGCACCGTATGCCTCGAGCGGTACATAGTCGTACGGCTCCTCCTCGACCGGCGCAGACACAGGCGGCGTCGCCCCCGACGCCCAGGTGCCGCGGGAAGCCCCCTGCGATGCGGACGCCCGACCGCCCGCGTTGCCGGAGCGCTCGGCCTGCGCCCGCTGCCGCTCGTAATTCTGCTCGCGACGGCGCTCGGCATCCTCGCGCTTGGCGACATCGCGAAAAACGCGGCCCGAGCTCGCGCGCACCGTCTCAAGATCGAGCCCCAACAGGTCGGCAATCTGGATAAAGTACGTATCGATCATGTAGCTGTCGCGCAGAGGATAGATGAGCGTCAGCGCATCCTCGAGCGCCTTGGCACGGCCGCCCGGCGTGGTAATGTCGCTCGACTCCTGCAGCGAACGGTACACAAAGTCCATGAGGGGCTCGGCCGCATCTATGCGTGCCTGCAGTGCCTCGCCACCGTGCGCCGTGATGAACTCCATAGGATCGTTGCCGTCGGGCAGCACCACGCAACGCAGGTCCATCGAGTCCTGCTCGATAAACTGAATCGCACGGCGCGCGGCCTTTTGACCGGCAGCATCACCGTCGAACATATACACGATGCGCTTGGCAAAGCGGGTGAGCGTCTTCACATGATGCTCCGTGAGCGCCGTACCCAGCGTGGCGACGACGTTTTTGATCCCCGCCTCCCAGCAGGCGATGCAGTCGGTATAGCCCTCTACCACGATGGCGGTATCCTGCGCGACGATAAACTCCTTGGCCCAGTTAAAGCCGTAGAGATTTCGCTTTTTATGGAACACGCTCGTCTCGGCGGTGTTGAGGTACTTGGGCTGACCGTCGCCCATGATGCGACCGCCAAAGGCAATGTTATGGCCCTGCTCGTCAAAGATGGGGAACATCACGCGATCGTAAAAACGGTCGGCGAGCTGTCCGCGACCGCGGCTGACGGCCACGTTGGCATCGATCATCTCCTGCGGGGTAAAGCCCGCCTGCGATAGATGGGACACCAGCATGTTGCGGCCCGGTGCAAAGCCCAGGCAGTAACGGCGACAAACGTCACCGCCCATACCGCGGCTGGCAAAGTACTCACGCGGACGGCTGTCCTTACCGCGCATGAGCATGGTGTGGTAAAACTGGGCGGTCTCGGCGCACAGGTCATAGATGCGGGCACGCTTGGTACCGCGCTCACGCTGGGCACCGGTATCGTGCAGCTCAATGCCGGCACGGTCGGCCAGATAGCGGATCGACTCGGGAAAACTCAAGTTCTCGCGCTTCATAATGTAGGTGAAGACGTCGCCGCCCTCGCCGCAGCCAAAGCAGTGCCACACCTGCGTGGCGGGGATAATGTGAAACGATGGGGTCTTTTCGCCATGAAAGGGGCAGCAACCCCAAAACTCGTGGCCACGGGGCTTGAGTTCAACCGTTTCCTGAACGATGGCAACAAGGTCGGACGCAGCGCGTACCTGATCTTTTTCCTCATCGCTAATCACGGATGTTCACCC
>CAKUCJ010000334.1 GCA_934643435.1 uncultured Collinsella sp. | reverse complement strand
ACCCTCAACCGGAAACCGCATCCCACTTTGAGCGCAAATTCCGGGATGCATTTTCCGCTTGAGCCTCATTGGGAAACGGCGTCCCACTTTGAGGACTGATTGTGGGATGCATTTTCCGGTTTTGCTCTCATTGGGAAAATGCATCCCGTTTCTTGACCGAATAATGGGACGCAATTTCCCGTTGGAGCGCCTTTGGGAAAGTGTGTCCCACTTCGAACGCCCAGAGTGGGACGCACTTTCCGCAAAGCACCTCAACGGGAAACTATGTCCCATTCCAAAGGCAAATTCCGGGACGCATTTTCCGAAAGCCTGCCCATCCGGAAAGCCCGTCCCACTCTGGACACATTGGGGCATGGAATTATCAGCTCCACCACCTGTTAGGCCCAGATTCTGCAATGAGGCGCCCGCCCGTCGGCGGTATATAAGGTTCATCGCGAGTTCCGCACGAGCCGGAGAGCACTTAATGTGCTCTCCGTGCGAGCAGGACTGTCCGAGCAGGGAACCTTATATACCGCCGACGGGCGGGCGAAACATCAGAAGATGGACCTAGCACTCCGCTTTCATGGCGTTGTAACCGATCAGCACGGTCCACACATACGCGCAGGTCTTTGGGATCATGAGCATGCCGATAGCTGGGACAACCTCGGCCCACAGGACCACGGGAATGTAGAAGCCAAAGCTCAGCACGATGGTGAGCCACATCCAGCGGAAGGCCTCGTCGTTGTTCTGCTTGGTACTGCGGTAGAACAGCACGATGACCATCAGGCCCATGATGGCAAACGGGATGTTGCGCAGGATGCCCCACGTAAGCGGGGTCTGGTTAGTGAGCCACTGGTTTTGCGGCAGCATGCACAGCGCGACGCGCATGGCGGCTAGCGCAAAGATCGCGGCGGTCGTTCCGACGTGATTCTTAACCTGGTAGCGCTCGCGCCACACGTAGTAGAGCAGCACATAAAAGACGGTCATGGTAATCGAGGTAATCCACTTGCCCAGGCCCAGCTGCACGGCATAAGCATCAAAGCCGGTCGTGCAGAGCGCCAGTGCGCGGGGCACCAGGTGGAACGAATCGCCGGCGCCCAGCACGACCGCCATCCAGCCGAACAACTGGAACTGGCGGTTGCCCTTGCTGCCGCGAATCATGCGGACACCGATGGTGATGACCGTCACCAGATACACGATGTCGAATAGCGTTTCGAAAATAGCACGCATATATAAGTCTCCTCAGTTGAATGATTGCAAAAGAACGGTCTGGCCTCTTGGCGCCAGGCACCACCTCCTTAACGTGAACGCTGTTCACTTTCTGCCCGTAAAAATCCCCGCTTTACGCGGGGACCGTTAGTAGAGCGTTCGACGCGTGATCTCGAGTACGGCGCTCGGATCAAAGTCTTGACGAATCACGGCAGAGAGCATGAGCGAGAACAGGACCTCGGCAAATTGCTCGGCAGTAAACTGCTCCGTAAAGGCACCGGCGCGCACCCGCGGATCGCGCTTGAGCACCACGCAAAGCTGGTCGAGGATGTGCTGCCAGGCATGATGCATCCGACGCTTGCCGTCCGCGGCGTCCTGCTGCATAAAACTCAGCGAATGGTGCGTAAAGAAGCCTGGGTACTTTTGGCAGCCGTGCTCCATCTGGCGATACATCCACTGGATGCACGCGAGCGTATCGTCCAAGATCGCCTCGTCATCGGGGTGATGGAAAATATCGCCCCAGACGCTTGCCACCGTTGCGCCGACCAGCGCTGTCTTAGAATCGAAGTAGTTGTAGATGCATCCGACCGACACGCCGCAGGCCGCGGCAACCGAACGGATGTTGACGCCGGTCCATCCGTTTTCCTGGATGAGCTTACGACTCGTCTTGAGGATTTCCTCCTTAGACGTCGCTGTGTTATTCATGCCCTCACCTCCAATGTGAACACTGTTCATTTTTCCACGGCGCGTTCCATTGTCAAGAAAAAAGCCTCGAGAATCTCGAGGCTTTCACGTTTGTACGGTCGAACGCGCGGCACCGCGAGTGGCGGTCTACTCGCCCAACACGGCCTTTTTGGCGGCTGCAGCCATGTTGTCCAGATCCTCCTTGGTGGGGTGATCCTTTGCGGCAACCCAGTTGTCGAGCAGCATCTTAAAGCGGGCATTGTCGGGATCTTGCTCGAGCATGGCCTCGTAGCGCTGCTTGACCGCGGGGCCCATCTTGCCCTGGCACA
>CAKUCJ010000333.1 GCA_934643435.1 uncultured Collinsella sp. | reverse complement strand
GTGCCGGCGATCTCGACGGTCAGGTCGATGGGGAAACCAAAGGTGTCGTGCAGCTTAAAGGCAACATCGCCCGGAAGGACAGCGCCCTCTGCAAGAGCGGCCAGAGCCTCGTCCAGGTAGACGCGGCCGTTGTCGAGCGTCGTGGAGAAGCGCTCCTCCTCGGAAGCGACGATGCCCTTGACGAGTGCGACGTTCTTGAGCAGCTCGGGATAGGCCTCGCCCATCTGAGCGTTGACTTCGTCGATAAACTTGGTCAGGAAGGAGCCCTCAATGCCCAGCAGGCGGCCGTGGAACACGGCGCGACGGAGCAGGCGGCGCAGGACGTACTCGCGGCCCTCGTTACCGGGCAGGATGCCGTCCGAGATCATAAAGTCGACGGCACGGGAGTGGTCGGCGATAATGCGCAGAGAGCGGCTGGCACCGGAGTAATCATCGGCGACATAGGTCTTGCCGCTGATCTCCTCGCCTAGCTTGATGAGGTGCTGCATCAGATCGCCGTCGTAGTTGGCGGTCTTGTGCTGCATGATGGCGGCCATGCGCTCCAGGCCCATGCCCGTATCGAGGTTGCGGTGCGGCAGCTCCGGCATGGAGCCGTCCTCCTGGCGGTCGTACTGGGTAAACACGAGGTTCCAGAACTCCAGGAAGCGGTCGCAGTCGCAACCGGGCTTGCAGTCGGGCTTGCCGCAGCCGACCTCCTCGCCCATGTCAAAGTAGATCTCGGAGCACGGACCGCAGGGGCCGGTGGGGCCAGCGGCCCAGAAGTTGTCGTCCTCGCCCAGACGGGAGATGTGGTCCTCGGCAACGCCCAGGGAGCGCCACACGTCGTGGGTCTCGTCGTCCTCGGTAAAGACGGTGAAGTACAGGCGGTCGAGCGGCAGCTTGAACTCCTTGGTGATGAGCTCAAAAGCCCAGGCGCATGCCTGCTGCTTGGAGACGCCACCAAAGGAGAAATCGCCGAGCATCTCGAAGAAGGACAGGTGACGGCCATCCTCGCCGATGCAATCGATATCGTTGGTGCGGACGCACTTCTGGCAGGAGATCGCGCCGATCTCCTTCATGGTCTTCTTGCCCTGGTAGTACTCCTTAAACTGGTTCATGCCGGCGTTGGCAAGCAGCAGCGAAGGATCGTCGGGGACGAGGGACGAAGAAGGATAGAGCTTAAGACCGCGCTCCTCAAAGAAGTTGAGGAACTTAGAGCGGATCTCGGCCGTAGTCATTGACGGGTAGTCAGCACTCATAGAGGGAATCTCCTCGGTTTCACATCGAAACAGTTCAAACGTAACGATATTACCATCCCACCGCCCCAGTGCAAAAAAGAGGGCCGCCAAACAGCGACCCTCCAGCGAAAGTGCACGTTATTTAGGCCTGTCAAATTCTTTGAAAAACAAACGACTGCTGTAGAATTACATATAAGACTCATCCGGAAGGAGCGATCGATGAAAAGCAAACGATTTGTCCTGAATGCACTTCTGGTAGTAGCACTTTTAGCGCTATTGTCCTTCTCCTACTGGTACGCAAACCAGCCAGCATTTGGCTACGTATTGTATGCAATAACGTCCGGCGATAAGGCTTATTACGCTCTACGCGCAATTGACGTTCTCTTTTTCTATGTAGCCGGCCCCTTATCAATCGCTTTGCTCGCGCTTCTTGTCATTTACAACATCAAGAAACGCTAACAAGGCCTATTTAGAACCCGAATCGTCCATGGAGCCGTCGATGCCGGTTTTGGTGTCGTCCGTGCTGGAATCGTCGTCCTTGGCGAAGGGATTCTTGAAGAATCCCGTCGCATCGGGTTGCAAGCCCGAGAGCTTAATCCAGGGATTATCGAGCTCGGGCTTGGGCATGGCCTGGGCCTCGGGCGCGGTCTCGTTGCCGATAAGCTCAGACTCGTAGATGAACGTGTCGTCGCCGAGCGCATCGTAGGCGGCAACCGGGTTGCCCTCGGTATCACGATACGGCGTGCCCTTAAACACGGCGCCGTCGTAGGCCACGAGTTGGCGACCGGTCTCGTTCTCGAAGTAATACACGAAGATACCCTTGAGCGCTGCGCACAGCGGAATGGCAATGACCATGCCGATGGGACCCATGAGCGCCGAACCGATAACGAGCGCCGTCAGGCTCATGATGGGATGCACCTGCACCGAGCTCTGCATAACCTTGGGCGAAATGACGTTATCGGTGACGTTCTGAGCCACCATCGTCACGAT
>CAKUCJ010000332.1 GCA_934643435.1 uncultured Collinsella sp. | reverse complement strand
CACCACGAGCCGCGTGAAGGGCCTGCTCGATTCGGTCTTTACCATCCCTATGGTGCTGCCGCCCACGGTCTGCGGCTTTTTGCTGCTTATGCTGTTTGGCCGCTCCACCGGAGTGGGCCAGTGGCTGATCTCACACGGCATCTCGATTGTCTTTACGTGGCCGGCGGCGGTGATCTCTGCCGCGGTGGTGTCGTTCCCGCTCGTCTATCGTACGGCCCTCGGCGCCTTCGAGAGCCTCGACACGCAGATGCTCGACGCGGCGCGCACGCTGGGCTGGTCCGAGCGACGCATCTTTACCAAGCTCATGATGCCCCTCGGCTGGCCCTCTATTGCCGCCGGCACGGTGCTCGCCTTTGCCCGCGCCATGGGCGAGTTTGGCTGCACGCTGTTCTTCGCGGGCAACTATGCCGGCATTACGCAGACCATTCCCATCGCCATCTACTTTGAGTGGATGGGTGGCAATACGTCGGTGGCGCTCTTTTGGGTCGTCGTCGTGATCGTCTTCAGCTTCTTGGTCATCCTATTCATCAACATGTACACGGCGCATTCGCAAAAGTACCGCGAGCGGGGTCTCTCCCGCGCGGAGCGCAAACAGGCCAAGGAGCTTGTCGGTCAGGGCGATTCGCTCGACCCCGTCGGTGGCGATGCCCTGCGTATCGATCGCGAGGCGTTGGCCGAGCTTATGCGTGACGACGCGGTCGCGAAGGGAGGTCGATAGGCCATGTCGCTCGTTCTGGATATCAAAAAGCTCTATCCCGGCTTTACGCTCGACATTCAGCTCGAGGCCGGTGAGGAGCGGGTGGCGCTGCTCGGCGCCTCCGGTTGCGGCAAGAGCTGCACTTTGCGCTGCATTGCTGGCGTGGAGACGCCCGATGAGGGCAAGATCGTCGTCAACGGCGTGACCTTCTTTGACTCGGTGGCGGGTATCAACCTGTCGCCCCAGGAGCGCAAATGCGCCCTGCTGTTCCAAAACTATCAGCTGTTCCCCAATATGACGGTGGCCGATAACGTTTGTGCCGGCGTTGAGGATGCCGGCGACGCCGCAGTGCGCAAAAAGCTTGCCGAACGCTATCTGGGTATCTTTGGCCTGGCCGACTTTGCCGACCGCTATCCCGCGCGACTTTCGGGCGGCCAGCAGCAGCGTGTGGCGCTTGCCCGCATGGTGGCGGCGCACCCGGGCATCTTCATGTTCGACGAGCCCATGAGCGCACTCGATGCGTATCTCAAGAGCGCGCTTGAGCAAAACATGCTCGACCTGTTCGATGTCTGCAACCGAACCGTGCTCTATGTGAGCCACGATATCGATGAGGCGTGCCGTCTGTGCGAGCGCATCTGTGTGATGCACAACGGGCATGTGGAGGAGATTGGCTCTGTGGAGGACGTGGTCCGCCGGCCGCAAACCTTGGCCGCGCTGCGCCTGACGGGCTGCAAGAACACGAGCCGCGCGCGCAAGATCGGGCCTCAGGAAGTTGAAGCCCTTGATTGGGGTATGACCTTCAATGTGGGCCGCGAGGTGCCCGATGACGTGGCATATCTGGGCATCCGCGCGAGTTACTTCCATGTGGACAACCGTGCCGAGCGTGGTCGCAACAGCTACGACCTGCACGTGGCCCGCGTGAGCGATTCGCGTTTTGAGCGCTTGGTGCTGCTGGATGTGCCACGTGCCGATGCACCGACGCGCCTGCAGTGGAAGGTCAACAAGGTGAGTGTGCCTGTCGAGGAGTTGCCGCAGGCGGGGGAGACCCTGCGCATGCATTTTGATGCGAGCAGAATCCATCTGGTTTGCCGGTAGCGCGGTGTGCGGTACGGTCGGGGGATTGGTTCCTTGGCCGTCCGGGTCCTTAACGGGCTGCCATTCGCCGAATCGAGGATGACAAAACCTTATTAATCTGATAATTATTTATCAGTCAGCGAGATACTCGCATCCCGATGCTGTCGTACGCGTGTCGGCGGTGTTCGTCTGGACGACGACCGTTGATATAGTTACCTTCGACGAGAAAAGGAGGGCGCGCCGATGCCGCAGAAGACATATTCGCGTCGCGTTGCCGCGCGCGCCCTCTATATGGCTCGGAGCCGCATATGAGCAGGTGTGTTCACGGCTCCGGGAGAGACGACGCACAACTAAATCATCAACCGCAAAGCAGGTTCCCCAAAATTCCGGGTTTAAGCACGGCTGGGTTTTCGCCACCCACCGTGCAGCAATACCG
>CAKUCJ010000331.1 GCA_934643435.1 uncultured Collinsella sp. | reverse complement strand
TCGTGATACTCGCCGCGGTCCCACTTCTCCAGGAACTCATCGAAGAAGTGCGGGTCGGCCTGGGCCTCGGCGTCGGCCTTGTTGCAGGCGTCGATCTTGGCGATCAGGGCGTCGTGCTCGGGAGTCTTCTCGTAGGGCTCCTCCAGGAAGGCGAGCATGATGTCAGCCATCAGGAACTCGCCGGTGATCTTGCCGCCAAAGCCCACGATGTTGGCGTTGAGCTCGCGACGGGCATACAGGGCCGAGGTCATGTCGCGGACCAGGGCGCAACGGGCGCCGGGGACCTTGTTGACGGCGTTGGTGATGCCGATGCCGGTACCGCACAGGGCCACGCCAAAGTCGGCCTTGCCGCTGGCAACGGCCTCGCCCACGGCCTTGCCGTAGATGGGATAGTGCGTGCGGCTGTGGCTGTAGGTGCCGCAATCGAGCACCTGGTAGCCGGCCTGCTCAAGACGGTCGGCCAGATAGATCTTCTCGTCCGTAACGATATGGTCGCAACCGATTGCGATGGTCTTCTTCATCAGAACGTCCTTTCGTCTGAATTCACAAGTTGAGGTAGAAGTTCGAGTTCTCGGTGGCTCTCGTTAGGCCATCTTGTTGAGCATGTCGACACGGATCTGGTGACGACCGCCGGCGTACTGGGCGCGCAGGAACTCGCGGGCGATCTTCTTGGCGACCTCGGTACCAACGACGCCCGGTCCCATGGTGACCATGCGCGAACCGTTGTGCTCGCGGGTCATGTAAGCGGAGCGCTCGTCGGAAATGTTGGCGACGACCATGCCCTTCATCTTGACGGCGGCCATATAGGAACCGACGCCGTACTTATCGAAGGCAAAGCCCTGGGAATCCTTGTGCTCCAGCAGGTCCTTGGCGACGGCGGTCGCAGAGTCGACAAAGTCCGCGGCAGGGGTCTCGGAATAGTCGACGACCTCGTGACCGTCGGCGATGAGCATCTCCTTGATGGACTCCTTCATCGACATACCGTCGGCATCGGAAGCGATTACAACCCTCATGACATCCTCCTTGAGAGATACGCAGGTGCGTAGTTTCTGTTTGGAAGTGTTGAATCGCGTTCAGGTCCGGGCATCTGAATGTGCGGTTCTTCACTGTTCATGTTTATTTGAACACATTCGAACAGTAACTGCAACAACTATTTGTTTGTCTTTGTTCTTTTTTGAACAATTACCGTTCGCGGGTGTTTGTTGACCGTTTGGGTCTGGCAGAGGCGTGAACGGTCACGTACTCAACAAAAAGGGCGACCGAGAACGCATCTCAGTCGCCCTTCTTACGGTTCGACCTTTCAAAGCCCGCTTTGCCGCTACTCGGACTGTCCGCCCTTCTTGGCATGCTTGGACGGAGCGCTCAGAAAACGGCCCGTCAGGTAGTTCGCGGGACCGGAGATATCAATCCCTAGCAGGGTATGGCCCAGCCACAGAAACGCCACGAGCACCAGCAGCGGGATGACGCACGAGGTCACGATCATTACGATGACGCCTTCGATCAGGTCGGTCACCTGCTGCACGATCTCGTCGGTCATCTGCTTGGCGCCGCTGGTCACCGTCGTGACAAGACCCGAGGCACCGTCGGCAAGCTGCTCAAGCACATTCTTGGACTCCGTGGCCTTGGACTTTTTCTTGCTTGTTTTGGAGCTGGCATCGGTCGATTTCTCCGCAGCGTCCTCCGCCTTTTGCTCGGCCTGCTCAATGCTCACGCGATATGTCTCGTCGACCTTTTGCGAAACCCACACGCTCGCAGGCACCAACGCCATGCCGATCATGGCAACCACCAGCACGCGTGTTGCCACGCGGCGAAGGACGGCGCTGGTGCTCCAGCGTCCGTGGATGCCAAGCGACACCGCGAAGAGTACGAGCGAGAACGGGATCAGGATGCCCAGCCCGACCGACCATAATATAGTGAGCAAGTATTTCTCAAGGTACAGCACGGCAAGCACGATGCCCAAGTTACCCGAAAGCTGCGCGAGCTGCTCGGCAACCGGCGTTCCCGTATCACCCGGCAGCGCGGTAATGCCCGCAGACAGCGCCACGCACGACGTCGTGAGCGCCAATACGTTACCCTTCTTTTGGTCGATGACCTCGATAGTTGAGTCCCAGGTCTTGGTGTCGGCAAAATGCGGGCGCGCAACAAAACCCGACAGAAGCGCCAGTACCACGAGCGCAACGATGAACCCGATCTGCAACTTTTTGTTTGCACACACGACATCGGACAGGCTGGG
>CAKUCJ010000330.1 GCA_934643435.1 uncultured Collinsella sp. | reverse complement strand
TAACCTGCCAAAACCACCACAAAGGGGACAGGCACCTTTGTGGTGGTTTTGCCGCACAAAAAGGCCCGGCTCCGTCTAATGCGGAGCCGGGGCTTAATCGTTAGAACAACGGGTCTCGATTATTCAACCGTGACGCTCTTGGCCAGGTTACGAGGCTGGTCGACGTCGCAGCCGCGCAGGATGGCAACCTCGCGGGCGAGCAGCTGCAGCGGGACGCTCGCCGTGATGGGGCTGAACACGTCGCGGACGGCCGGCACGCGGATGATGCAGTCGGCAATCTTGTTGATCTCCTCGTCGCCCTCGGTGGCAACGACGATGACCTTGGCGCCACGCGCTTTGCACTCCATGAGGTTCGACACGGTCTTGTCGTAGGTGGCGCTCTTGGTGGCCACGGCGATAACGGGGAAGCCCGGATCGATCAGCGCGATGGGGCCGTGCTTCATCTCGCCGGCGGCATATGCCTCGGCGTGCAGGTAGCTGACCTCCTTGAGCTTGAGCGCGCCCTCGTAGGAGATGGCTGCGCCCATGCCGCGGCCCACGAACAGTGCCGACTGCGCGTCCTTGCACAGCAGGGCAGCCTCGTGCACGGCCTCGGTCTGCGTATCCAGAATCCACTGGATCTGCTCGGCGGTATCGGAAAGCTCGCGGAACAGCATACGTGCCTGCTTGGTGGTCAGGCGATACTTGACCTGTGCCAGCAGCAGGGCCAGCAGTGTGAGGCTCACGACCTGGCCGATGAAGCTCTTGGTCGAGGCGACCGCGATCTCCTTGTTGGCCTTGGTGTAGATGACGCCGTCGCTCTCGCGCGCCACGGGGCTGCCCACCACATTGGTGATGCCGAAGACCTTGGCGCCCTTGATGCGCGCGTCGCGGATGGCGGCGAGGGTGTCTGCCGTCTCGCCCGACTGGGACACGGCAACGACGAGCGTCGTCGGCGTGATGATGGGGTTGCGATAGCGGAACTCGCTGGCCGCCTCGACCTCGGTGGGAATGCGAGCCCAGCCCTCAATAAGGTTCTTGGCGATCAGGCCGGCGTGGTAGCTGGTGCCGCAGGCGATCACGTAGACACGGTCGATGTCGTTGAGCTCCTCGAGCGAAAGGCCCAGCTCGTCAATATCGAGCTCGCCGGCAGGGGTCATGCGGCCCACCAGGGTATCGCGCACGACGCGAGGCTGCTCGTGAATTTCCTTGAGCATAAAGTGGGGGTAACCGCCCTTTTCGGCCATGTCCAGATCCCAGTCGATGTGGGTGACCTTGGGCTCGATGACGTTGCCGGCCTCGTCGGTGTACTCGACGCCTGCGGGCGTGAGTTTGGCGAACTGGCCGTCTTCGAGCACCACCACGTCGCGGGTGGCATCGATAAGCGCGATGACGTCGGAGGCAACGTAGGAGCCGGTCTCGCCCACGCCGACCACGATCGGGGAATCCTTACGGGCAACAGCGATCACGCCAGGCTCGTCGGCGCACACAGCTGCCAGGCCATAGGCGCCCACCACGTGGGTGCAGGCCTCGCGCACGGAGGCCATCAGGTCGTGCGTCTCGGCATAGGCCTCTTCGATCAGGTGTGCGAAGACCTCGGTGTCGGTCTCGCTCTTAAAGTGATGGCCGCGGCCCTCCAACTCCTCGCGCAGCTCGGCGAAGTTCTCGATGATGCCGTTGTGGACGATGGCGATGCGGCCATCGCAGCTGGTGTGGGGGTGAGCGTTGACGACCGAGGGCTTGCCGTGGGTAGCCCAGCGAGTGTGGCCGATACCGCAGGTAGCATCGCTGTCGATGTTGGAGAGCTCGCTCTCCAGACCCGCAACCTTACCCACGCGGCGGATGACGTCGAGGTGCGCCGCGGCGCCCCCGCCCACCTCGAGCGCGACGCCCGAGGAGTCATAGCCGCGATACTCCATGCGCTTAAGGCCTGTGACCAGGATGTTCTTTGCAATATCAGAGCCGGTGTAGCCGACGATTCCGCACATAGGATAAATCCCTTCGTTCGCGTGACTGCAAAACGTCCACGCACGACGGGCGCTGAGACGTATAACGTTCGAGTATTGTACTCACGCAAACGCAAGCTGATATACCAGAAGTGGTATCTCAACTTAGATACCACCCGATGCACACATGCCCAAACCACCACAAAGGGGACAGGCACCTTTGTGGTGGTTTGACCCTCAGCGTTTCCCCAGATAAAACCTGCCAAAATAAACCTGTCCCTAATTGGCGGGTTTTGACACCCCGGGGGCGGGCGATGTTACAAT
>CAKUCJ010000329.1 GCA_934643435.1 uncultured Collinsella sp. | reverse complement strand
AACCATGAGTTCTATCGCAGCGGTGGTATTACGGTGTCCGGCGGCGAGCCGCTCCTGCAGCCCGCGTTTTTGGCCGACCTGTTCCGCGCCATGCACAACAACCCCGATGGTCGCGTGCATACCTGCCTGGATAGCTGCGGCTATGCGTTCGATCCCGCGCATCCCGAGAAGTTCGATGCCGTACTCAACGAGACCGATATGGTGCTGCTCGACATTAAGCACGCCGATCCGGTCGAGCATAAAAAGCTGACGGGCTGCGATCCCGCGCGCATTCTGGCATTTGGCGATGAGCTTGCTCGCCGCAGGATCAAGGTCGTCATCCGCCACGTGGTGGTGCCGGGCATTACCGATACCGTTGAGGAGTGCGAAAAGCTCGGCCGCCTGATCGCCCCGTGGCATAACGTGGTTGGCCTGGAGATGCTGCCGTATCACACGATGGGTATCGTCAAGTACGAGCAGCTGGGGATTCCCTATAAGCTCGAGGGCGTGCCTCAGATGGATACCGCGCGCATGCCCGAACTGCGCAACGCCGTCATGACCGGCATGAAAAAGCGCCGCGCGGAGCTCAAAAACGCCATCGGCTAAGGGTGGCTAAAATAGCCCGTCCCAAAAAGACTACTCTCCTAGTTGCTGTGAAATACGCAACAGAATCGCACCGTTTGGATAAGTACGCCTGTGGTTTCTTTAAAGACGCCTTAAACGGCACTGAATATTTTGGGAAAGAAATGCTAGCTCGGTATTATGCTGCTCGTATATGACCGATAGCAGTCAGGAGACCACGTGCGAAGGAATGCATCGCGGGACGAGTATGTGCCGCAGCATGGCGACAAGTATGAGGTGAAGGGCGCGTCTTCACGCGGCCATGGTGGCGCTCGCATCCGCGCGGCAAAGATTGCCGCTTTTGCAATGTTAGCGCTGGCGGTCATTATCCTCGGAGTAACGGTTAAAACGTATGCTTCGGAGCGAACGGCACATTCAGATGCGTCAACGGTGCGGGCGGAAAACGCCAAGGTCTCAAAATCCAAGGAAGTAGCAAGCCAGGCTCTTTCCGCTGCGGCTCTTCGAGCCAATCTTTCGACGGCGGATTTTAACGACATCCCAACGGGAGATACCGTTCAGGCCTTCTCGCTCGCGGGTGGTATGGATCCCGTTTTGGCAGATGACGCGCTCGCGGCACTCCGGGACGCCCTTGGCCAGGCGCAGGAGTTGGGCGACGTGGGCGTGGTGTTTTACGATCTGTCGAGTGGCAAGGGCGTGACGTATAACGCCGATGTCGAGGTGTACGGCGCGAGCAGCTACAAGGCGCTCTATGCGCTGTATATCTGCGAGTCTCTGGTCGAGACAGGCCAGGTTTCGCTCGACGATTCCCTGGGCACCTATGGTGGCTATGGTATGGGCTGGCAGACGGTGTGCGATCTTGTCGAGAATGCGGTCGTCAACTCGGATAACGACTCGTTTATTGCGCTGCGCGCTGCGTTTGACCATGCCGGTTACGAGGACTGGATTGTCAGTCTTGGCATCGATTACGACACCGCGCTCGATCCGATGAGCGATTTTCCCACCTATTGCCCGCGTAGCTCCGCCAAGTTGTGGCGCGAAATGAGTGAGTATCTGAGCCGTGATACCGAAACCTCGCAGTGGCTGTCGGGTCTTCTTTCCTCTACGACCCGGTCATTTATCCGCGATGGTATTGCGGACGACCAGGTCTTGGTGCGCAACAAGGCTGGTTGGATTAGCGAGGCCGGTTGCGACGCGACGTGCGATGCGGGTCTCATTGACGTTGACGGCCGAACGTATGTCATGAGCATCATGACATCGATTCCGTGGAGCGATCGCTCGAGCGAGGCTGTGGCTACGATTGCGAAGGCCTTGTTTGATACGCGGGCCGCGCTTGCCTAGCGTGTTCGTTTGGCGTTGGCAAACAAAATGCTGGTACCATACCGTGGTTGAGAATTTCGAATAGGTTTGGGGAATGGTATGGCTACCATCGCGATCATCGGTGCACTCGAAAAAGAGATCATGCAGATTAAGAAAGAGCTGAGTGACGTTTGTGAGGCACAAGAGGCAGGTTTGACCGTTGTGAGCGGTGAGCTCGACGGCCTGACGATTGTCGCCACAACGGCTGGCATGGGCACGGTGAACGCCGCCGCCGCGACGCAGCACCTCATTAGTAAATATGCTCCGCAGGCTGTTGTGTTTTCGGGTATCGCGGGCGGTTTGAACCCCAAGCTCCATATCGACGACGTGGTCATCGGCAA
>CAKUCJ010000328.1 GCA_934643435.1 uncultured Collinsella sp. | reverse complement strand
GCCCTCGGCCGTCCCGTCATCGCCACCAAGCTCAAATGATCCGCTGAGGGCTGCCCCCAGCGGATCATCTTTTCTGCTAGCGGGGGACGTAGCAGCCGGGTTGGGCTCCGGTGGGCTCGCCGTCGCGCGCTGCCAGCACGCCGTTCACAAACACGGCCTTGGCGCGGCCGTGCGCCTCAAATCCCTCGAGCGGTGTGTAATCCACGGCCTGATGCTGCGTCGCGGCACCGATCGTCCAACGCGCGCTCGGATCCCACACGCACACGTCAGCATCGCAACCCTCGGCCAGACAGCCCTTGCGCGGATACATGCCAAAGACGCGCGCCGGGTTCTCGCTCATCAGTCGGCACAGATCCTCGGGGCCCAGCTGCCCCTCAAAGCTCGTAGCGATCGCAACGGGGCGATGCTCCACACCGGGACCGCCGTTGGGAATCGCACGGAAGTCATCACGCCCGCGGTCCTTTTGCCCGTGCAGGTTAAAGCTGCAGTGGTCGGTGGCGATGGTATCGATCTCGCCGGCCACAAGCGCCTCGCGCAGTGCCTCGCGGTCGCCCGCATGGCGCAGCGGCGGGCTCATCACATACTTGGCGCCCGCAAAGCCGTCCTCGCCCTGCTCCAAGTAGCAAGTATCGTCGAGCATCAGATACTGAGGACAGGTCTCGACATAGATATTCTTCTGCCCGCGCGCCTTAGCCGCACGGATAGCCTCAAGTCCCAGCTTGGTCGAAAGATGCACTACGTTGACCGGAGCGTCGCCGGCCAGGTGCGCCAGATACAGCAGACGGCTCACGGCCTCGGCCTCGCACACGTCCGGGCGGCTGAGCGCATGGCCCTCGGGCCCATGGATACCCTGCTCAAACACGCGCTTCTGCAGTGCATTCACCAGCGTGCCGTTCTCGCAATGCACGCACAGCATGCCGCCCAGGCGTTTGAGCTCCTCGAGCACCTCGAGCGTCTCGGCATCGTCCAAGCGCAGATGGTCGTAGGCAAAGTAGGTCTTGAACGACGACACACCCGCCTCGCGCATGGCCAAAAGGTCGGCACGGTTGCGGTCGTTCCACTCGGCAAGCGCCATATGAAAGGCGTAGTTGGACGTGCAGGTTCCATCGGCGCGATGATGCCACTCGGTAAGGGCGTCGGGCAGCGTCACGCCGCGATCGGCCGTCGCATAATCCACAATGGTCGTGGTGCCGCCGCAAGCAGCCGCGCGCGTGCCGGTCTCAAAGCTGTCGGCCGTCCAGTCCATGCCGGTCCAGCACTGCATGTGCGTGTGGCCATCGATAAAGCCGGGAAACACCCAGCAGCCCGTAGCATCCTGCACGATGTCGTCCTCGCCCGGCTTAATCTCCGCGGCAATCCGCACGATTTTGTCGCCATCCATGGCAAGATCGGCGCGGCGAAGCCCCTCGGGCGTCACCAGCGCGCCGTTTTTGATGATGATCATAATTGCTCCTATTTGTGGATATAGTCCGCCACGCGATCGAAGTACGAGCAAGCGGCGACATGCTCCGAGACGCGACGCTGACCCTTGACAGTGTCGACATCCCACAGCTCATAGGCACGCGCCTCGACCAGCTGAACATCGGCACGGCCGCGCAGCAGCGACGATCCGCCATCCCTTCCCTTGAGCCCCATAAGGTCGGGAAAGAGGCTCGCAGGGAAAAGCACCGGCGAGGCGGGCTCACCGTTTAGGGAAAGGCGAACGGGCGCGACGCCACCGCCGGCCTTAAAGGCACCGGCGAGTGCCTTAAAGGAATCCGGACTCACGAGCGGCTGGTCGCCCGGCAAAAAGAGGCAGCCCTTCCAACCGCGATCGGCTCCCCAGGCAAGGCCGGCATGCACGCTCTCGCTCCTGAGCGCGCCGTCGTGCAGCACGCACGCGCAGCGCAGCTCGCGGCAAATCTCGGCGACCTGAGGCCAGCGGGTCGTAACAACAACGTCAAACCCCCTGGGCACCGACTCAATCGTTCGCTGGATCAGCGGCTTTCCGCAGATATCGGCAAACATCTTGTTGGATCCAAAACGCTTGCCCTCGCCCGAAGCCATAATGACGCAACCAAGTTTCATGGCGATACCTCCCCTGAAGCCATCGTACCCATAACTCACGCTGCGGGACACCAACATCGAAAGCGCTCATCCAACGCGCCCGCAATGCAAAAAGGGGCACCCCGCCGGTTGGCAGAGCGCCCCCTTTACATGGTTTACCTCAGCCCAGCTTTAGGCCTGGAACCAACGGGCGGTGTTGCGCTCGTCGAGGGCCTTGA
>CAKUCJ010000327.1 GCA_934643435.1 uncultured Collinsella sp. | reverse complement strand
CGAATCAAAAACGGAGTCAAGCGCCAGGATGAGTGCCACCAGGCCCACCAGCAGCGCCAAGGTCGACAGCACCCATTCGCGGCGCGCACCACTCATGCAAATGACGATGGCACCCGATACCAACACGACAAGGCCCGAACCCAAGTCGCCCATGGCAACGACAGCCAAAAATGGAACCGACAGCATTCCGCAGAGCTTGATGTAATCGCGGACGGTATCGATGCGGCCGTTATATTGCGAGCCGAGCGTGGCGATAAAGAAAATGGTGATGAGCTTGGCGAGCTCAACGGGCTGGAAGGTGAGACCGATACCGGGAATCTTGATCCAGCCCGTCATGCCCAGACCACCCGTATAGGACAGCCCCGGAATCTTGGGGGAGAAGATCACGATCAAGTCAATGACGAGTAGCGCCGTCGAGAAGTTGGAGATGCCGCGCAGGTCGGTACGCCACACCAGCACAGCAAGCACCGTTCCGATGCCGATGCCCAGCAGGTGGCGCGAGAACGAGGCGTCGGCCTTAAACTGAGAGGCCGACCAAATGATGATGGCACCATAGGCGACGAGCGCCACCGTGGCAAGCAGCACACCGATATGCACCTTTTGGCGGAACGTGCCGCGCGACGCCGAAAGCTGCTTGTTGACACGGTCCAGGCTGCTGCGGGAGCCGGTCTTTGTTGAGCGGAACAGGTCCGCCGGCGAAAAATCCATCGCAACCTCCTATCGAACCGAAGAATCGCCCGTGGCAGAAGATGTATCGGGCTCGTCATAGATGGCACCGAGCACGTCACGCACAACATGCAGGGCGGTATCCGAACCGCCGCCACCCTGCTCCAGAACGGTGACAATGACATACTTGGGATCGTCGGCAGGGGCATAGGCGCAAAACCACGCATAGTCGTCCTCGCCACTCTTCTCGCCCGTGCCGGACTTGCCGTATACCTGCGGCGTCAGGCTGTTAAAGTGCGCCGCCGTCGAAGTCGATGCGCTGTAAATCACGTCATGCATACCGTTACGCACGAGCGCCAGATCGGCATCGCTGTTGATCTTGGCCTCCAGGCGCTTCTTCTTGCCCTTGCCGTTGTACTTATAGGCATCGCCGTCACCATCGCGCGACACCGCCGACAGGAACACATGCGGCACGTACTGCTTGCCGCCGTTGGCAAGCCCCATATAGGCGCACGCCATCTGCAAGGGCGTCACCAAAATGTCGCCCTGGCCAATGGCGATATTCGTCATATCACCGGCGTTCCATTTACGGTCCTCGGCAGAGGAATCGGTAAAGTACGACTCTTTCCACTCGGCGTCGGGAATACGGCCCGCGCCCTCACTCGGCAGGTCGATACCGCAGGTTTTGCCCAAACCCCAGCGACGGAAGACTTCCTGCAGGCCCTCGGGATGCTGGTCGTTATAGAAAAACGCCTTGCCCATGTCGTAGAACACAGGGTCGCATGAGTTGGCAATACCTGATTGCAGCGTCATGGTGCCATGGCCGGACTCCAGCCAGCAGCGCTTGCCCCAGGCCTTGCCCAGACCCGTCCAATAGCCCGTGCAGTTGGTCGTCTGCGTCGAGGTGTAGGTTCCAAACTCAAGACCGGCCAGCGCCGAGAGCGGCTTGATAGTCGAAGCTGACATGTACTGGCCGCTAATGGCACGGTTAAGCAGCGGGTGCGAACCCTCGTCGTCGTTGAGTTCGGTCCACACGTCGTTGGAGACGCCGCCAATAAACACCGACGGATCAAACTTGGGCTCACTCGCCATGCCCAGAATCTCACCATTGTTGGGATCGAGGCACACCACGGCGCCGTTGCCGGCATTGCTGTAGCCCGAAGTCTTAGCAAGCTCGATAGCGCTCGTGAGCGCCGTTTCACAGGCCTGCTGAATCTTGAGGTCGAGCGTGAGCTTAATGTCCGAGCCGGCCTTAGCGGGAACGGCACCGGCCTGGCCGACAACGTTGCCCGAGGCATCGACCTTTACGGTCTGCTCGCCGCGGATACCCTGCAGCAGATTTTCGTAGTAAATCTCTACGCCTGCCTGGCCCACAATATCGCCCGATTGATAGGAAATCTGACCAGCCGAGCTGTCGTCATCGCCCGACGACTTCTTGTTCTGCGCCTCAAGCTGCTCGGAGGTAATGGTGCCGGTATAACCCAAAATGTGGCAGGCGGTCTCGCCATACGGGTACTGGCGCTCGGTGCGCTCGGCAATCTTCACCCCGGGGAACTCACCGGCATGCTCTTGAATATAGGCGACGGTGGAGCGACGTACATC
>CAKUCJ010000326.1 GCA_934643435.1 uncultured Collinsella sp. | reverse complement strand
CTGTAGACGTTGGAGATGCAATCGTCCTCATAGATGTGCGTGGCGATGCGCGCGTCGCCCACCGAGAAGCCCTCGCTAAACGGATGCTCGGTAAAGGCGAGTGTGGTGTCGTCCAGGTCCAGGCCCACAAGCTTCATCAGGTCAAAGCTCATGGCGCGCTGGGCAGCCTCGGGCACATGGGCGTGCAAAAAGTCGGCAGCCGGCTGCTGGCCGCGCTCGCCGATGGCGTGCACGAGCGGCACGACCGTGGCCTTGACCTCGTTGCAAAATGCGTCGAAGCTCTCGGTGGAAAGACCGCGCTCATACTGGTCGAGCCACACGTCGTACGGGTCGCGCTGGGGGTCCATGAGCTCGGCCTGATGCTTAAGCTGTCCGACGATTCTGTCCACGTAGGGCTCAAAGCTCGCCCAGTCGTTGGCCGCCTTGGCCTTGTGCCACACGGCGTCGGCCTCGCAAGTGAGCCTGGTCCAGGCCTCGGCTTCCTCGGTGGGGATAGCGCTGGCCTCGCGCTGGTCGCGGCCGAGCACGCGAATCTCGTCGAGCAGCTGCGGGTCGTCGATCTTGCCGCCCACAACCGTCTCGCGCGCCAGCGAACGCACGAGTTCAACGGACTTTTCGCTGGTCAGGAGCTTATGATGCTCGCCTGCAAGGGTACCCATGGCGTCGGCGCGGGCGGCGGCGCCGTTGGCGGGGGCGATGGTCGCGCCATCGAACTCGGCAATCTTGAGCAGATACTCGCGGGTCCACAGCTTGCCCTCGAGCTTGCGGAGCTTCTTGACGGCCTTTTCGGCCTTGATGCCCTTGGCGGCTTTTGCCACGGCGGCCTTGGCCTTCTTATCGAACTTCTTTCCCATACCATATCCTTGATCTCGCAGGCCGAGCGCCCAAGGTGGACGCGCGGCCAGTTTGCACAGCTACCTGCCTTGTACCCAGCGCGAACAAAACGGAACGCGACAAGCGCTGCGCAGAATGTGTTATCCTATAGCCCAATGCGTTGACGGAGAGGGTTTTGCCCGCCGCGTCACCGGCAAGAGAGGGAAGGTCATGGGCTGCAAGCCTTCCTGCGGTGGCAAGGGCCAAGCGTTCACTCCCGAGCAGCGACCTCAACGGGCGCGCGGCCAGTGGCGGCGATAGCCCCAGTAGGGAAGCCGTGAGCCTCGCGACAAGAGGCACAGAGTGGGCGCGGCGGGCCAGACATCCGCCGGGTCAAACAAGGTGGTACCGCGGAATTCAACCGTCCTTGGGCAATGCACATGCCCGAGGACGGTTTTTTGTTACCGAACCGGGCCGCACATCCGCAGCGTCGCGTGGCTCCGGCCGCCGCGACAAGCGGATGCGCGAGAGACGAAAGGGAAGACATGAGTCTGATTGATGATCTGGTCAAACTCGAGGAAGAGGCCAAGGAGCTCGTCGCAGGCGCCGACGACGCCGCCAAGCTCGAGGCCGCGCGCGTTGAGCTGCTCGGCCGCAAGGGTCGCATCACCGGCCTGATGCGCATGATGGGCAAGCTCGCCCCCGAGGATCGCCCCGTCATGGGCAAGCGCGCCAACGAGATGCGCCAGCTGATCGAGGGCATGCTCGACGAGCGCACGACCGAGATGAAGGCCGCCGCCCTCAAGCACGCGCTCGAGCACGAGGCCGTCGACATCACGCTGCCGGGCATCCGTCCGCAGATCGGTCACCAGCACCTGATCAAGCAGATCATCGAGGAGGCCGAGGACATCTTCTGTGGCATCGGCTATACCGTCGAGTCCGGCCCCATGGTCGACACCTCCTACTACAACTTCACCGCGCTCAACGCGCCCATGGATCACCCGAGCCGCTCGGCCCGCGATACGTTCTACGTGGTCGACAACAACCCCGGTAGCGTCGCGCACCCCGAGGCACACGCCCACGGCGAGTCCGACGTGCTGCTGCGCACCCAGACCTCGGGCGTACAGATCCACACCATGGAGTCGCAGAAGCCGCCCATCTACATGATCTGCCCGGGCACCGTCTACCGTCCCGACACGGCCGACGCCTGCCACCTGCCGCAGTTCAACCAGATCGAGGGCCTGGTCGTCGACGAGGGCATCACCTTTGGCGATCTTAAGGGCACGCTCGACTACTTTGTTAAGTGCATGTTTGGCGAGGACCGCAAGACGCGCTACCGCCCGCACTTCTTCCCCTTCACCGAGCCCAGCTGCGAGGTGGACGTGAGCTGCCACGTGTGCGGCGGCAAGGGCTGCAACTTCTGCAAGCACAGCGGCTGGATCGAGATCCTGGGCTG
>CAKUCJ010000325.1 GCA_934643435.1 uncultured Collinsella sp. | reverse complement strand
CTTCTCGAGCCAGTCGGCGTTGCGATGTTTAAACGCGGTGTAGAGCGGGTCGGCATCCTCGCCACCGCGGGCTTTCCAGACCTTAAAGTCGGCGGCCAGCTCCTCGTGCGACTCCGGCAGCAGGTCGATATTGCCCGCAAAGGCCGAAGGACCAGCGTAAGGGGAGCGGAAAAAGTCCGTGGGGTTGACGGGCAGAACCTGCCAGTAGCGCATGCCCATGGCGGCCAGATGGTCGATAAAGCGACGCGTGGGCGCGCCGATCGTGCCGGGCTTGCCGTCGTCGGTCGGCACCGAGGTGATATGGCACACGACGCCCGCGCCGTGATCGAGCGGCTCCTGTAGGCGCTGCTCGGCGTGGTGATAGATGATCGACGAACCCAGCGGGTACAGGTCGAGCGTGACCGTGCCGTTGTGGATCACGCGCTCGTAGCCGCTAATGACGTCGCTTGCGCATTCGCCGAGCGCCGGGATCGTCACACGGTGCGAATTGCGCAGGCTGCGGTTGATGATGACGGTCGCGGACTCGCCGTCTTTGCCCGTACGGTTGTAGGCCAGCACCTCGTCGTTGAGCGCGAAGGCTTTGATCTCACCGTCGATCATAAACGGCAGCGCGCGGCGTACGGCCGAGGCGTTCTTGACGATCGCGAGCGTGTCGAAGTCGTGCAGGTCTTCCTTGGTCGGCAGGGTGCGACGGTTGCCCGGGTCGGTAAGGCCCTCCAGGCCGTACTCGTCGCCGTAGTAGATCGAGGGCACGCCGGGGAAGGTCATCTGCATGAGCGTCGCGAGCCAAAAGCGGCTCTTGGCCAGGCCCATTGCGCCTTCGTCCAGACGCCATTTGCTGCGCTCGCACTCGGGCAGCTGCGACTCGTCGGGGCCGCCGCCGAGCACCGAGATGATGCGCGGTCGATCGTGGCTCGAGAGCAGATTGAGCGCGCAGGACAGAGCCTCGCGCGGATAGTTTTCGCGCTGGGTCTCGATATCCTCGGCTGCCTGGTAGGCGTTCTTGTAGCCCATCAAAAAGCCGATGACCATGTCGCGGAAGGGGTAGTCCATAGCAGAATCGAGCTCGGAGCCCTGCAGGTAGCGGCGCAGATGGCCGTAGCTGATCTTGTTGGAGGCGTCCTCCCAGACTTCGCCAAGCAGCAACGCATCGGGTTTTTCGGCGAGTACGGCCTTCTTAATCTCAGCCAGAAAGTCGTCGGAAAGTTCGTCGGCCACGTCCAGGCGCCAGCCATGGGCACCGGCGCGGAGCCATTTGCGGATGACGCCGTCTTTGCCCAAGAGCTTCTCGCGCACGAGCTCGGAGTTCTCGTTGATGGCGGGCATATTGCCCACGCCCCACCAGCAGTCGTACGAGCCGTCCTCGTGGAAGGTAAACGCATCGCGCCACGGCGAATCCTCACTCTGCCATGCACCTACGCCGGGGTAGTTGCCATAGCGATTGAAGTAGATGGAGTCGTCGCCCGTGTGGTTGAAGACACCGTCCAGAATGATGGAAATGCCCAGCTTCTCGGCCGCCTGGCACAGTTCGGTAAAGTCCTGCTCGGTGCCCAGGATCGGGTCGATCTTAGTGTAGTCAGCCGTGTCGTAGCGATGGTTGCTCGCGGCCTCAAAGATGGGGTTGAGGTAGATGGCCGTAAAGCCCAGCTCGGCAATGCGGGGCAGGTCTTCCTGAATACCCTTGAGCGATCCTCCGTAGAAGTCCCAGGTCTTAATGGAGCCGTCCTCGGCACGCTCGTACATGGGCGGCTCGTTCCAGTCCTCGACCATGCGGCGCTGAATGCCCTTACGCGGCTTTTCGAGCTCTGCCATTGTGCGCTCGCGCCAATGCTCGTCGCGGGCGTAGCGGTCGGGGAAGATCTGGTAGACCATGCCGCGTTCGTACCAGGTGGGACGGTTCTCGCGGTGCTTGTAAACGGTAACCTGGAAGGACGGAACCTCGGCGTAGTCGTAGGTTACGCCCTCGCCGCCGGTGCGGCCTTGCGGTGCGCCCAAGCGGACCTCGGGCTGGCCCTCGATATTGCATATAAAGCTGTACCAGATTAGACAGGGCTCGGCACACTCCAGCTCGGCGGTAAAGATGCCATCGCCCTCGTGCGTCATGGGATACAGAGATTCCCCAATCTCATCGACCCAGGTGCGCAGCGTAAGCGTTGCCTGGTTGGGATCGGCGTCCTCCAAAATCACCGAAAGCGAGAGGGTCGTTCCTGTGGTCACAGCGCCAAACGGAGTGCGAAACTGCGGCAGGCGGCTGTTGTGAATCAATCTCATAG
>CAKUCJ010000324.1 GCA_934643435.1 uncultured Collinsella sp. | reverse complement strand
TTGACCAATGGAGCGCAAAAATGCACCGTTCGCCGATACTCCTCTCGCGAGTGGTTGCCATATGGTTTGATGTTGGAAACATATGACTGCCGCCGGGCTGCGGGTGACGTTTGCTCTGATATCGGAGGTGCCAAGTATGTTTCGCGCTCCGTTAAACAAGTATCGGGCTGGTTAATATGGGCCGCCGTACTATCTCGATAACCCTTGCAGTGGTTTGCCTAGCTGTGCTCCTGGGCGCTATGGGGCAGTTCGCTATAAGTCGAGAAACATCCTATATGCAGGAATGTGCTTCCGAAGGCTTCGCCATTGATGGTTACTATCGGGATGACAAAACGAGTCGGGAAACCCTGGCTTTTCTTGAGGAGGACAACTGTCGATGGCAGCTGGTTGACCAAGACGGAATCTGCACAGACGGGCAGTTTAAGCGTATGGACGACCCCAACATTCTGGTATTAAAGAATGAAAACGGCGAAGAATTCGGTACGGTCCACGTGGCGTATATGTCACGACGACGCGATCAGGGCTTGCTCTACCTATTTAGAGATACCAAGGTGACCCGTTTTTATCTGGTGAGCACCGATCCGGCGTTTATGGTGGAGTCTGGCGATGTCGATGTGGACAGTTGATTCACGGCAATAAAACAGCGAGCGGGGCGCAGTCGTGAACTGCGCCCTACATCACGTTACTTCACATCGAACTCCACGCGGTCGAGCTCGGGCACGTTGAGGTCGATGAGCTTGCGGGCGACGTGGCGGTCGTGTGCCCCGAGCGCTTCGCTCGTTGTCACATGGGCGACAATCTCGCGCTCGACAATGCCCTCCTCGTCGCCTTCGGTGGCCGAGGTCTCGACGGCGACGGTGTAATCCTTAAAGCCCGGCAGCACCGCCGCGAGCTCGCGCGTGGTTTCGGTGACGCCGTAGCCGTCCTGAACGCCGGCCTGCGCCGAGCCAATGGAACCAGCGGTCATAACGATGCAGGGGATCGCAAAGATCACGGTACCCACAATGATGTGGCGGCGCACCTTGCGTGACAGCTCGTCGACCTCGGCGTCTTCCTCGGCGGTCACAATGCCGTCGCCGTTGAGGTCGCGCTTGAGCGGCACGCGCAAAAGCAGCAGCACGGCTTCGGCCGCGAGCGCGATAAAGACCACGTTGATGCCAAACTCGTAGAGTGCCGAGAGGAACAGCGACCCGCTTGCGATGGCGATGCCGTAGCCCGCTGCGCACAGGGGCGGCATGAGCGCGGTCGCCACGGCCACACCGGCGATGAGCGTGGCGGGTTCCTGGTCGCGTGAGTTACCCAGTCCGCCCGCAAAGCCGCCGGCGAGCGCGACGGCGAGGTCCCAGACGGTGGGCGTCGAGTTGTCGATGATGGCGGCCGTGGTGGTGCCAAGGGGCGAGAGCTTAAAGTACAACGTGGACGTGACCAGGCAAAAGGCCATTTGCAACGCTAGGCCGGCGACGGCCTCGACGGTTATCTCGCGGTCGAGCGTGGCGATGCCGTATGCCATGGCAAGGACCGAGCCCATGAGCGGGCAGATGAGCATGGCGCCCACGATGGCGATGTCCGAGTCGATATCGAGTCCGATACTCGCGATGAGCATGGCGATGATGAGGATGCATAGGTGCGAGCCGGTTAGGCGCGCCCCGTTTACAAAGCGCTTGCGAATCACATGATAGGGCGCGCGACCCTCGCGAATGTTGAACGCCTGCTTTAGGAAGCGGATGGCGTTCTCCATGGCCTCGCTGTGTGCAGGGCGGATGCCGTGACGCCGATGATGGCGCTCGCGCAGCCGCTTGATCTGTTGTTTGTCGAGTTCCATGTCCACCTCGTTCCGGCACGGTCCGCGCATCGCCCCCGTTGCCCCTACTCTACACCGCGGATGGCAGGAGAATCATCTTTAGCGATCATCTGGGCGGCCAAGCTACATGCCGTCACAGACAAAACCTCGACAAATACAAAGGCGAAGGGCCGGATAGATTCCGACCCCGCGCTTTGCGTTGATGCGTTGTGGTTCGGCTTAGCCCAGCAGGCTCAGGCCAACGGAGATAAACGCCAGGATAACGCCGACGATGGACTCGCCGCCGAGCAGGCCACTGGCGACGACCAGGCCCTGCTCCTGGAAGGCGGCGTCCTTGGCGGCCTTCTCCTCGTCCGAAAGACCGGCCGTGGCGTCGCGGTGAGCGACCCACTTGTCGTAGGCGAGCTTGACGCAGGAGCCCAGGAAGGCCGTGAGGGACATGTAGAACGGCAGGTACACGCCCAGGCCGATCATCATGGCCG
>CAKUCJ010000323.1 GCA_934643435.1 uncultured Collinsella sp. | reverse complement strand
GCCTATTTCCAGTTCAACGCATTCGATATGACCGACCGCGAGACTGCTGCCGTTGCGGCCGTGCGCAGTGGCGCTTACCGCAAGATCGCATCCAAGCGCAGCGTGTGGTTTGCCTGCATGGCGCCGGTCGGTGCGTACGACGAGTCGGTGTATACCGGCGGGTCGTTTGTGCTCGATGACTGCGGCCGTGTGGTGGCCCAGGCGCCGTGCTTTGAGGAGAGCCTACTGGTCCAGGAGATTCAGCGCGGCGTGATGCTCGATGCTTTGGAGGACCATGAGCTGCCCGAGTTCCGCTCGGAGGAGTGGCTGTGGCAGGCATTGGTGCTCGCCGTTCGCGACAACGCCCGCGCCCACGGGACGTCGCGCGCTGTGGTGGCACTCGAGGGCGACCTGCCGTCGTCCCTGCTGGCGGCACTCGCCGTCGACGCCCTGGGTCCGCGCAATGTGATTGGCCTGGTGCTGGGGCGCAACCGCATCTTTACGCCGGCGCAGGAGGAGGCCGAGGCCGCTCGCTGTGCCGCCGTTCGCGCCATTGCCGAGCGCCTGCATATTCGCACGGTTGAGCGCGATGCGCCGGATGCGGCGCGCGTGCTCGACCGCGACGTGTCGGCGGGAGACGCCGAGCGCCTGCGCTCGCGCACGCTGGGTTTGATGCTGGAGGACACGGCGCTCGAGCTGGGCGCGATGGCGCTGAGCCCGCTGTCCAAAACCGAGTACGCGCTGGCGGCGCCGGCGCTTTGCGGTGGCTACCAGGGCGATTACGCGCCCTTTGGCGATGTGTATCTGTCGACGCTCGAGTTTGTGGCGCGCGTGCGCAACCGTGCCTCGGCCGTGGTGCCGCAGGAACTCGTGACGCTCAACGCGGTGGAGGATTGCATGGAGCGCGTGCTGGCGCAGGCGCTCTCGACGCTCGACGGTCCGGTCGACATGCTCGACCGCGCGGCGCAGTTGCTCGGTGGGCTTGAGCCGGGTGAGGTCGATGGCACGCTCGAGTCGCACGTCGACCGCAATCGTCCTTTCGACGATATCCCGATGGCTGCCGGTAAACCCGAGGCATGTTCGCTGCTGTTGATGCTCGTGCGCCAGGGCGAGGTTGCTCGTCACCAGCTGCCGACGGCGCCGATCGTCTCGGCCCGTTCGTTTGCCGAGCGCGCCTGGCCGTATATGCTCGCGTGGTCCGATCTTGGGCTTAACGGTAAAGAGCGCATGACGGTCGATTCGCTGGCCCGTGCCGAGGTTCGTCGCTATGCCGACGAGGATACGAGCGAGCGCATGCGAAACGAGATGATGGGCGTGCTCGGTGAGCTGCTGGGTATTTCGCCCGAGCAGATGGAAGAGCTGCGCTCGGAAGACGGTCAGCGTCGCCTGCACGAGGGCATGAAGAAGTTTGAGGGCGAGGTCCAGGACGCCATCGACAAGATGATGGGCGGTCAGGGCGGCCCGCAGGGCGGGCACCAGGGCATGCCGATGCCTCATTCACCGGTGGATCCCCGTCAGTTCCCGTTTTTCAGCCAGAACTAATTATGGGATAGGATTCGCTCCCAACCCCGACACTTCAACTAAGCATCTTGGCCTCGTTGTGTTATTCTAGAACAGACGTTCGTGAATAGTGCGCGGGGCCTTGCCTTGCGCTTGGCATTAGGCGAGGGGAGGTTGGCTTGGTTATCTTGGGTATCGACCCCGGTTTGGCCCATACGGGCTGGGGAATTATCGAGGAGCGGCGTGGCGAGGTCCGCTGTCGTGCCTACGGCTGTATCGAGACCAGCGCGGGTAGTCCGCTCGCGGTGCGCCTGTCGCACATCGCCCGCGACCTCAAAGACGTTGTCGAGCGCTATCGCCCCGATACCGCGGCTGTCGAGAGCATCTACTTTGGCGCTAACGTTCGCTCGGCCATCCCTACGGCGCATGCCCGCGGCGCTGCGCTCGTGGCGCTTTCGGAATGCGCGCTCGAGATCGGCGAATACACGCCTATGCAGATCAAGCAGGCTGTGGTGGGCACCGGCGCCGCGGACAAGCGGCAGGTCGCCTATATGGTGCGCACGCTTACGCAACTTGACCACGACCCGCATCCCGACCATGCCGCCGATGCCCTGGCCTGTGCCATCTGCCACGTTAACTTAAGCCGCACCCGTGCCCTCACCGGTGGCGAGTTCTATCAACAGAGAGGAACCGGATACTGATGATCTCCCAGCTCCATGGAACGCTTGTTGAGGCCACGATGAGCTCGGCCGTCGTCGATGTGTCGGGCGTGGGCTTTGAGCTCGGCATCTCGGGCAGCACCGCGGC
>CAKUCJ010000322.1 GCA_934643435.1 uncultured Collinsella sp. | reverse complement strand
TTTCGTGCGAGAATGCCCCACAGTAAACAAACTTGCACCAGAGCGTAAGGGGCTGGCATACACATGCAGACGGTCTATCGGGTATACGAGGGAGCGCGCGAGCCGCATCGGCTTGCCGTCGAGCGCACGGCCGAGGTGCTCGGTCGCGGCGGCCTGGCGCTGATCCCGACCGAGACGGTCTACGGTGTCGCCGTGGCGGTCAACGCCTTCTCGGATGCCGTTCCGCAAGATGCAAGTGAATCTCTGCCGTGGCCGCGCGACCCGCAGGCCACCGTCAACGGCGCCGCGGTCCCCGCGCTCGGTACCGGTTATCGCCGTATCTTTACCCTCAAACAGCGCGAACTCACGCAAACCGTCGCCTGGCTGGTCGATGGAGCCGAGGCGCTCGACCGCTATGGCGTGGATATCCCTAACGAGGCCCGCGTGCTCGCCCAAAGATGTTGGCCGGGTGCGTTGACCATCGTGGTCAAGGCGGCTCCCTGCGTGCCGACCTTTATGCGCGCTGCCGACGGCACCGTCGCCCTGCGCGCGTCGGCCTCGCCCGTGGTGCAAGCGCTCATCCGCGCCTGTGGCAGTCCGCTTGCCTGCACCAGCGCCAACACGCACGGTGCACCCGCGCCGGCAAGTTTCGCCACGGTGGAGAACCGCATCCTGGAGGGGGTCGATGTGGCCGTCGATGCCGGCGAGACCCCGTGCCGCGACGCATCGACCATCGTGTCGTTCCAGCACGGCGAGCTCCAGATCCTGCGCCAAGGCGCACTTCCCGCATCCCAGATCGAACGGGTCCTGTCTGACCCGATGCAATAGAAAGGTGCAAGCGATGTCATTGAATCTAGGCAGCCTGAGCATGGAAGATGCCTCGTTTGGCTTTGGCGGTTCCTACATCATGGCGCTCGACTGCGGCACCACCTCGGTACTCGCGACCATTGTCGACGAGTATGGCTGCATCGTCGCCCAAGCGCGCCGCAGCGTTAAAACCAGTTTTCCGCGCCCCGGTTGGGTAGAGCAGGACCCCATGGCGGTCCTCGCCAGCCAGATCGCGGTCATGATGGAGGTCCAGTTTAAGAGCGGTATCCATTCCGACCGCATCGCCGCCATTGGCATCTCCAACCAGCGCGAGACCACGGTGGTCTGGGACCGTGTGAGCGGCCAGCCCATCTACAACGCCATCGTATGGCAGTGTCGTCGCACCGCGCCCCTGATCGACAAGCTGGTCGAGCAGGGCGCAGAAGAGCTGGTGCGCTCCCGCACGGGACTCACGCTCGATCCGTATTTCTCGGCCTCCAAGGTGCAGTGGATTCTCGACAACGTCGACGGCGCGCGCGAGAGCGCGGCGGCGGGCGACCTCATGTTTGGCACCATCGACACCTGGCTCATCTACAACCTCACCGGCGGCCAGGTCTTTGCCACCGACTACACCAACGCCAGCCGCACGGCACTCTTTAATATCCATACGCTCGATTGGGATGACGACCTGCTGGCGCTCTTCGACGTTCCGCGTTCCATGATGCCCGAGGTTCGCTGGAGTTCGGGCGACTACGGCCGCGTCGCGAGCGACATCATGACCAACATGCCGCCCATCATGGGCGTGGCGGGCGACCAGCAGGCATCGCTGTTCGGCCACTGCTGCTTCCATCCCGGCCAGACCAAAAACACCTATGGCACGGGCTGCTTTATGCTCATGAACACCGGCGACGAGATTGTCGAATCCAAGAACGGCCTGGTCTCCACGATCGGTATCGCCGCGGACGGCAAGGTCAGCTATGCGCTCGAGGGCTCCATCTTTGCCGCCGGCTCAACCATGAACTGGCTGCGCAACAACATGGGCATTATCTCCAGCGTGAGCGAGTCGGCGCAGCTCGCCGCTTCGATCAACGACAATGAGGGCTGCTACTTCGTTCCCGCCTTTGCGGGCTTGGGTGCTCCCTGGTGGGACCCGCGCGCCCGCGGTATCGTGTGCGGCCTGACCGGCGCCTCGAGCCGCGCGACCATCGTGCGCGCTGCCTGCGAGTCCATGGCATATCAGAGCTACGACGTGCTGCGCGCTATGGAACAGGACGTGGGGCTTTCGATTGAGCGCCTGTCCGTCGATGGCGGTGCTTCGCGCAACGAGTTCATCATGCAGTTTCAAGCCGATCTGCTGGATATTCCCGTGCTGCAGTGCGAGACGGTGGAGACCACGGCGATCGGCGCCGCGTACTTGGCCGGCCTTGCCGTCGGCTATTGGGAGGATTTGGAGGAGCTGGAGCAAAACGCCCAGATCGTTAAGACCTTCCTTCCCCATATG
>CAKUCJ010000321.1 GCA_934643435.1 uncultured Collinsella sp. | reverse complement strand
CGATGGCGAGTTTAAGGCTGCCGTGGCGCGACGGGTGCCCGATGCTGTCCTGCTCGACATCATGCTGCCCGATACCGATGGCTTGGCAATTATGCGTCGCCTGCGCGCCGACCGCCTGACGGCGACGGTGCCCATTATGATGCTCACCGCCAAGGACACCGAGCTCGACAAGGTCATGGCGCTCGACGGCGGTGCCGATGACTACCTGACCAAGCCGTTTTCGCTCATGGAGCTCGCAAGCCGCTGCCGTGCGCTGTTGCGTCGTGGCGGCATGGTCAAGCAGGCGAGCGATGTGCTCAGCGTGGGCGATATCGTGCTTTCGCCCAGCCACCGTGAGGTGACTGTTGCCGGTGAGCCGCTCAAGCTCACCCTGCGCGAGTTCGACCTGCTCGAGTACCTCATGCGCAAGCCTGGCGTGGTCTTTACCCGCGAGTCGCTGCTGCAGAGCGTGTGGGGCTGGGACTTCGACGGCGGTTCGCGCACCGTCGATGTGCACGTGCAGACGCTCCGCCAAAAGCTCGGCGAGCATGCGGGCGCCATCGAGACGGTACGCGGTGTTGGTTACCGCCTGGCCGAGCCTTCGGCCGGCGATGGTGCCGAAGGTGCCGATGTCCCGACGGCCGCATCGGAGGAATAGCTCGTGGTCTTTGCCCCTCAGGGAAAACACACGCTGTCGCATCGCGTGTTTGCGACGATATTTGTCTGCGCTATGGCGGTCATTTTGGCGTTTACGGTGCTGGGTGCGTTCTTTGTTCAAAACACCCTGGCGGACGCTACGAGTGCCAATCTGGCGCAGGAAACCGAACTCATCGCTGCCGCCCTCGACGAGCAGCAGGAGCCCATCCCGTTCTTGCGCAGCCTCGATCGCGAGGACCTTCGTATCACGCTGATCAACAAGGACGGTTCGGTTGCCTACGATAACGAGGCATCGCCTTCAACGTTGCCCAATCACGGCGATCGCCCCGAGGTTGTCGAGGCGCTTGAGAACGGCACGGGCTCTGCGGAACGTTCGAGCTCTACACTCGACGAAATAATGCTGTACCGCGCCGTCCGGCTCGACAACGGCCAAGTTGTTCGCTTGGCGCAAGCTCAACCTGGCGTTGGGGCGATTTTGCTCTCGCTCGTGGCGCCGATGCTGCTCATCGCGGCAGCGGGCGCGGTGCTCTCGTTTTTCCTGGCACGACGCGAGTCCCGCGCCATCATCGCGCCACTGCAAGAGGTGAATCTGGACCACCCGCGCCGTAGCTATGAGCATGCCTATGCCGAGATGGTCCCCATGCTCGAGCGCATCGAGTCGCAGCGCCAAGAGCTCAAGCGCCAGATGGCGGTGCTGGCGGATAACGACCGCATGCGTCGTGAGTTCACGGCAAATATCACCCACGAGCTCAAGACCCCGCTTACCGCGATCTCGGGCTATGCCGAGCTTATTGCAAACGGTATGGTCGAGGGCGAGGATGACCTGCGCAACTTTGGCGGTCGCATCTATCGCGAGGCGGGCCGTCTGGCGGCGCTCGTCAACGACATTCTTACGCTTTCCAACTTGGACGAGGCAGAGCGGGCGGCCGAGGGCGAGGCAGTGCCCATTGGATCAACGGAGCCCATCGAGCTCTCCCGTGCCATCTTGACGGTGGAGCAGCGTCTTGAGCAGGTTGCCCGGCAGTCGAATGTGAGCATTGGACACGAGGCGAGTCCCGTGGTGATCGAGGGCGTGTCGCGCCTGATCGATGAGTTGATCTATAACCTGGCAAGCAATGCTATTCGCTACAACCGGCCGGGAGGTACGGTCACGCTGCGCTGCGGGACCAACGATGAGGGACATCCGTATCTGTCGGTTGCCGATACTGGCATTGGTATTGCGCCCGAGGAGCAGGGCAAAGTGTTCGAGCGCTTCTACCGCGTGGATAAGAGCCGTTCCAAGGCGCGCGGTGGAACCGGTCTGGGCTTGGCGATCGTCAAGCACGCTGCCCTGTACCATCACGCCGCGATTGACCTGTCGAGCGAGCCGGGCGTGGGGACCACCATCACGGTGACGTTTCCCGTGCAACAGGAGGAGCTGTTCGCGTAGCGACATGGCAAATTAACTGGACATTGGCGCCGTATCGGAGTCTCCGATGCGGCGTTGTTGTTGCGCAACTTACATACGGGCGCTGTATCTTATGTATAGAGTTCGGACTTGGCGGAAAGATGCGATATTATACGAGCAGTTTTGTCGATACGAACTAGGGAAATGAAAGGCAAGCTGCATGACCCTTCTCGAACTGTTCCAGCTGCTTAAAAAGCACCTCAAGCTGGT
>CAKUCJ010000320.1 GCA_934643435.1 uncultured Collinsella sp. | reverse complement strand
GTGGTGCGCCCCTTGCTCGACCTCACGCATGATGAGCTCGTGAGCTATCTGCAGGTGCACGGTCAGCCATGGCGGGAAGATGAAAGCAACGAGGATGTTTCGTACCTGCGTAACTATGTGCGCCATCGGGTGATGCCGGTGGTGGCGCAGCGCAACGCGAACGTCTGTAAGACGATTGGCGCCGCTTGTGAAATTCTGGGCGACGAAGACGCCTTTCTTTCCCAGCTTTCGGCACAGGCGTTTCGAAGCTGCCTGCGCAAGGAAGCGGCGGGCGCACTGGTGCTCGATGCGCGCCGTCTTGCCGCCGCCGAGGTTGTGATTGCACGACGTATCGTGCGGTTGGCGATTAAACGCATCGATCCCGACGCGCGACCGGAGATGCGGCACGTGGAGCGCGTGCTCTCCTGTGTCGCTGCGGGCTCGGGCTCGGTAACGCTTCCTGCGGGAATTGATGCCCGTGTGGAGTTTGGCATGCTGGCGTTCAAGGCCCCGGCGGCGCGCGAGGGCTTAGTGGCCGACTGGATCTCCGTTCCCGGTCGTCTGCCGCTGGGGGCGGGGCGTATGCTGACAGCAGAGCCGATGGCTGTGGAGCCGGGGCGCGATATCGTGCACCGTGCCCGCGAGCTTGCTGCTGCCGGAGAGGTTGCGGCCTTGGTGGATGCGGCGGCCCTGGGGTTCGCCGACCGCGATAGCGAGCGGATCCTGGCGGGCTCGCGCGGGGAGATTCCCGCCGAGGCGCGATTGGCGCGCCTGTGGGTGGATAGCCCTGTGCCGGGAGACGTGATGTGCCCGTTGGGGATGAACGGTCGAAGCAAGAAAGTGTCAGACCTGTTGAACGAGGCGCGCATTCCTGTTTCAGACCGCTCTGGCGTACCCGTGGTAAGAACGGCTCCGGGAGGTTCCGTGGTATGGGTCGCAGGCGTTCGCGCGGACGAGCGTTTTAAATGCACGGCCGCAACGCGTGTGGCGTATCTGCTCCGCGTGGTCGATGCGGAATAGCGCCTTGCGCCAGCTATTCTGTGCGACGTTGACGGTATTCCCGCGCTGATGGCGTACGGGCTGGTAAATATACCCCGTGCGCTGCTAGAATGTGTAGTTCGCGTCCATACGGCGGTGTGTGGACGATAAGCACAAGAAAGGGTTGTCATGGCTTCTCAACATCCGGATATCGAGAAGGTTCTGTTTACGCAGGAGGATATCGACGGTATCGTCTCTCGCCTGGGCGAGCAGATTACTCGCGACTACGCGGGTAAGGATCTGGTGCTGATTGCGGTCCTGCGCGGCGCCGTGGTCTTTATGGGCGACCTGATGCGCAAGATCGAGCTGCCGACCAACATCGATTTCATGGCTGTTTCGAGCTACGGCGACGGAGTGAAGTCCTCCGGTATCGTGCGTATCATTAAGGACCTGGATATCGACATCCGCGGTCGCGACGTGCTGATCGTCGAGGACATTCTGGACTCGGGCCTGACGCTCAAGTATCTGATGAAGAACCTCGAGAGCCGCAAGCCTGCTTCTCTGGAGGTCGCCGCCTTCCTGTGGAAGGACGTTGAGGACCGTACCTCGGCCGTCACGCCCAAGTATGTTGGAACCCATTGCCCCGATGCCTTTGTGGTGGGCTACGGCCTCGACTATGCCGAGCGCTATCGTAACCTTCCGTATCTGGGCATTTTGAAACCGGAGGTTTATTCGTAAGATGCCCGACGACTGTAACGATAGCAATTCCCAGACTCCCCGGGACCCTAAGATCCCGGGGATGCCCGGAGGCAAGAAGCCCACGCGTGCGGGCTGGCTGTATTTTATTTTGGCTTGCGCGCTTCTGGGCTATGCCTTCTTTAATATGGGCTCCGGCTTTGCCAGCTCCAGCAACACCGTTAAGCTCGCGACGAGCGAGATGGTTAGCGCCATTAAGCAGGATCGTGTCGACGACTTGACCTATACGGTGGTGGACGGCAGCGTGACCGGCCATTACTGGAAGGCGAGCAAGGACAAGGGCGATACGAGTGAGCTCAAGAGCTTCTCGTCGACCTATGTCGGCTCCGATTCGCTTGCCGAGCTCATGGCGGAGCACCCCGACACCAAGTACATCGTCAACACCAACGACCCCGATTTTTGGGGCGACTTGGCGATGAGCGTGCTGCCGACGATTGCCCTGATCGCCATCATGTTCTACTTTATGCGCCAGATGATGGGCGCCAACAACAGGAACATGCAGTTTGGCAAGACCAACGCCAAGACCAACGAGGCCACGCGCCCCAAGGTCAAGTTTGAGGACGTTGCCGGCGTGGACGAGGCGGTCGAGGA
>CAKUCJ010000319.1 GCA_934643435.1 uncultured Collinsella sp. | reverse complement strand
TTGCTTGCCTGCCGCCGGCGGAGCGGCTATCATACCCACCGTCGTCTCAAGACCGGGGCGGCCGAGCAGTTCGGGTCCGATATCCTGCTCGTTAAACCTAAAACCAAAGGAGTACATAATGATCAAGAAGGTCATGGAGGACTACAAAGTCCTGTTGCGGAGCATTCCCGCGGCAACGGTTTCGCTGTTTATCGTGAGCGTCATCATGATGAACCTGCTGGCCAACAAAGAGCTCATCAGCCTGCCGTATCTGGCGCTCGACTGCGGGTTTGTGGTGAGCTGGGTCTCGTTTTTGTGCCAGGACATGATCTGCAAGCGCTTTGGCGCCAAGGCATCCATCAAAATCTCTATCCTCGCGCTGCTGGTCAACCTGGCCGTGAGCCTGTGCTTTTGGCTGTGCTCGCTCACGCCCGGCATGTGGGGCGCCTACTACGACACGGGAATGATCGAGGTCAACACCGCCCTCAACGCCACGATCGGCGGCACCTGGTACGTGGTGTTTGGCTCGTCGCTGGCCATGCTCACCTCTGCCGTGGTCAACTCCACGCTCAACCAGTCGCTCGGCCGCATGCTCAAAAAGAATAACTTTGCGAGCTTTGCCTTCCGCTCCTATGTGTCCACGGGCATTGGCCAGTTCATTGACAATCTGGTCTTCGCCATTGTGGTGAGCCATACGTTCTTTGGCTGGACCTGGGTGCAGGTGCTTATGTGCTCGCTGACCGGCGCTATTGCCGAGCTGCTGTGCGAGGTCTTCCTGAGCCCCGTGGGCTACAAGGTCGTGCGCAGCTGGGAGCGCGAGAACGTGGGCGCCGAGTACCTCGAGCGTCACGCAACTGCCTAAGGAGCCAGCATGCAGGTGTTGATCACGGGTGCTTCGGGCGGCATTGGGGCCGCATGTGTGCAGCGCTTTTTGGACGAGGGCCACGAGGTCGTGGGCTTTGATCTGCTGCCGGCCGCGGTCGAGCATGAGCGCTACCGTCACTTGATTGTGGACGTCCGCGAGCCGGATACGTTTCCGGACGACCTTGAGCCCCAGTTGATCGTGAACGTCGCCGGCACGCAGGATTCGGCCGATGACATCGCCGCCAACCTGACGGGTACGATCAACGTGACCGAGCGCTATGCCTTTGTGGGGGAGGGCCTTGCCGCCAAGCCGGCGCCGGCCATTCGCTCCGTGGTCAACGTGGGCTCGGCGAGCGGGCACACGGGGTCGGAGTTCCCTGCCTATGCTGCCAGCAAGGGTGGTGTTATCGCCTACACCAAGAACCTTGCGAATCGTCTGGCGCCGCAGGCCATCGCCAACAGCGTGGACCCGGGTGGCGTCATCACGCCACTCAACCGTTGCGTGATGGAAGACGAGCGCCTGTGGGCTCAGATTATGGAGCTCACGCCGCTCAAGCGCTGGGCAACCGCGGAGGAAATCGCCGAGTGGATCTACTTTGTGGGCGTGACCAACCGGTTTATGACCGGGCAGAGTCTGCTCATCGATGGCGGCGAGGCCGGCCGCACACAGTTTATTTGGCCCGAATAGGAAACGCGCCCGATGGAAAGCTGTCGGGCGCGTTTTTGATGTATCGATTTTTAGCCGAGGCAAGTCCAGTTGACGGGGCTCGAGCCATGCTGTTTGAGTAGCCGATTGGCAGCGGAGAAGGGGCGCGACCCCATAAAAGCGGGGAGCTCCGTCGTGGCTCGGTTGGCTGAAAGCGGCGAGGGGTGTGTGGACGCCAGACAGAACTTGCCGGTCGCCTCGCCCGTGCCGGTTGCGGCGAGCTTGCCTTCGACCATCTGCTGGGCAAAGCGTCCCCACGCCAAAAAGACTACCGGTTGGGGCAGCTGGCAGCAGCACTCGATGAGGTAGTCGGTCAGGACGCTCCAGCCTAGCTTGGCGTGTGAGTTGGCAGCATGCTCGCGCACGGTGAGCGTGGTGTTTAGGAGTAAGACGCCCTGCTGTGCCCATGGCGTTAAGTCACCCGTGGCGGGAATGGGGCAGCCCAGATCGGCATTGAGTTCCTTATAGATGTTGCGCAGGCTCGGCGGCAGCTTGGTTTGTGTCGCGGGAACCGAGAACGATAACCCCATGGCTTGGTTGGGTCCGTGATACGGGTCCTGACCCAAGATGACGACCTTGACTTGGTCTACCGGCGTGTAGGCGAGGGCATTGAGAATGTCGTTTTGCGCCGGATAGATCGTCTGCTCGGCACGCAAAAGGGCGATGCGCTCGAGCAGCTGGTTCGTGGTGTCACGTACCGGCTGCGGCGCATCGCCCAACCAAGTTGCTATGTTGCGGTCGCGAGTTGCGGTGTCCATGGGG
>CAKUCJ010000318.1 GCA_934643435.1 uncultured Collinsella sp. | reverse complement strand
GTCGTAGACCGTGGGGCCACACACGTACATGCGGACCTTGCCGGACTCGATGGGCTGGAACTCTTCCTTTTTATGGGTAGCGCTGTTGTAGATACGCATTCGTTACTCCTTAACGGTTTTCTGTAGCAGGCAGACGGCCCAGGCGCCAATTCCCTCGCCTTGGCCTTCCCAACCGAGCTTTTCGGTCGTGGTGGCGGCGACGCCCACGTTTTCCACGTCGACGCCCAGGGCATGGGCAAGGTTGGCGCGCATGGCATCGCGGTGCGGAGTGATCTTGGGTTGCTGACAGGCAATGGTGCAATCGGCATCGACAAACTCAAAGCCCAGCTCGCGCGCATAGTCCATCACGCGAGCGAGCAGCACCATCGAATCGGCACCCTCGTAGGCGGGATCGGTGTCGGGGAATAGCTTGCCGATATCTCCCCCGCGGCAGGCGCCCAGAATGGCGTCGGCCAAGGCGTGCGCGAGCACATCGGCATCCGAGTGGCCCAGCAGGCCGCGCTCGTAGGGAATGTCAACCCCGCCGATGATACATCGACGCCCCTCCACCAAACGGTGGACGTCGTAGCCGTGGCCAATGCGCAGGTTACTGAACATGGGGAAGGTCCTCTCCCTCGGCCATGCGACCGAGCAGAATCGCGGTTACGGGACGCAGGTCCTCGGGCACCGTCACCTTAAGGTTATCGCGCGGGCTCTGGACACAGCGGACGCGCCCGCCCATGCGCTCGACCAGCGATGAATCGTCGGTACCGATAAAGCCCTCGGCGATAGCAGCGGCGTGAGCGCGCTTCATGGCGTCGACGCTAAAGATCTGCGGCGTCTGCGCGGCCCAATAGAGCTCGCGCGGCGGCGTCTCGACAATATTATCGCCGTCGACGATCTTGAGCGTGTCGATCGCGGGCTGACCGCACACGACACCGTCGAGCGAGCGGTCGCCCACAAGCACGTCGATCGCATGATCGATGGCCTCGGTCGTAATGAGCGGACGAGCGCCGTCGTGGATGGCGACATATTCGAAACCCGCCGGAGCCGCATGCACGCCGGCACGGGTGGAATCCTGGCGGGTATCGCCGGCATCGGCAAAGCTGATGGGCGTGTCATAGTCAAACGGGTCGATGGCCAGGCGGCGCATCTCGGCACGGCGCTCGGAAGGACACACCACCACGATGTGGCCGACCTTGTCGCTACGATCGAACGCACGGATGGACCAGCTCATGAGCGGACGGCCCGCCACGTTAACGAGCTGCTTGCCGCCGGGATTTCCAAAGCGCTGGCCGCTGCCGCCGGCAACGACCACGGCGCATACGGGCGCCATTATGCGTTCCCCTGTTTGGTGCCCTTCATGCGGTACAGCGAGTCCGCAAGAATGGCAGGGTTGTTAACACCAAAGTCGCCCAGGCGCTCCGGGTCCTCGCTGATGTCGTCCATGAGCTCCTGCAGCGAGCCGTACTCGTCGACGATCTTCTCGGCCACGCCGTCGCGCACGACGGACACGCGCGAGAGCGTGCGCAGACCCAACGGCGTCATGACGGAGTCCTCGTCCAGATCGTCGTAACCCAGAACCGCCGCCACGTGCTGCGGGTCGGACAGGTCCTTAGGCGTCATGCGGGCGAGCTCGGCACGAATCTTCTCGGCATTGGCCTCGGAGGAGTCGCTCGCGTAGTCGCGGATCATCAGGTCGTACTCGGTATCCATGCTGGAGCCCGCGAGCTGCTCGAGCTGCATCTGCACGAGCTTGCCCTGGTTGCCCAGCTTGACGATGCAATCCTTAAGCTCGGTCTTTGCCTGCTGCATGATCTCGAAGCTCGAGAAAATACCGGTAATGTCGGCGAGTGTAACGTAGTCGTCGAGCTCGAGGGCCGTCAGGCGCAGCAGGGAGCGATCGAGCGACTGACGGGTAGTCTGGAGCGTAGCGACGAGCTGGTTGACCGAGCTCATGATGGTGGTGACGGGCTGAATCTCGTAGCTCTTGCCGTGAACGTACACGTTGACGACGGCACGACGGGCCGAAACCGAGATCACGATGGCATCCGTGAGCACCGACATGCGGGCGGCGGTGCGGTGACGCATGCCCGTCTCGCTCGTGGCGAGCGAGGGATCGGGATTGAGGTGGAAGTTGGCGCGCAGGATCTGGGTGAGATCGCTGTCGATGACGATGGCGCCGTCCATCTTGGAGAGCTCGAACAGGCGGTTCGAAGTGAACGAAATGTTGAGCGGGAAACCGTCGTTGCCGGCAGCGAGCACGTTTTCGGTGTCGCCGACGCAGATAAGGGCGCCCAGGTGACCGGCGATGATCATGTCGAGGGCGGTGCG
>CAKUCJ010000317.1 GCA_934643435.1 uncultured Collinsella sp. | reverse complement strand
TCGGAATGCGCCACTTAGCATGCGCGTTCATATGCTCCTCGGCATTGTCCACGATAAAGCTGTGACCGACGCGCTCGAGCATGGGGATGTCGTTGTAGGTGTCGCCCACGGCGGCGGCATCGGCGATATCGATGCCGAGCTGTTCGCATAGATGTGCGACACCGGCGCCCTTGTCGACGCCCAGGTTCATAAAGTCGATCCACTCGCGACCGGCATTGGTGACATAGAGCTGGTCGGAGAACGCGGGGTTATAGGTCTCGCGGAACGCGGGCTCGGCATCATAGGCAGGGAAGAAGATCGAGATCTTGTTGGACTCGATGTCGAGGCCCTCAAAGGTATCGACGTAGTTAATCGTGTTGTAGTAGACGCTTATCTCGTCGTGATACTGGTGGTCGCGGGCAAGCACATAGAACTCGTCGTAGCAGCACAGGACGGGAACGGCGCGCGGGTCCTCCGAGGCACGGGCGAGTACCTGCTGGTACAGCGCCACGTCGATGTTGCTCTTATAGATATAGTTGCCGCGATAGATGACGCAGGCACCGTTGTCGGGGCAAAACGCGAGGCGGTTCTTAATGCCCTCGAACATTTCCTCGAGCTTGGGGGCCGGACGTCCACTGGCGGGGCAGAATACGATACCGGCGTCGTCGAGCTTGTCCAGACGCTCATCGAGGCCCTGAGGCAGCACGCGCTCGTCGGTGAGAAGCGTCTTGTCCATATCGACGGCGAGAATCTTAATGTTGCCGATATTGGCATCTGATTCGTAAGTTTGCATAAAAGCGCGCCTTTCGTTTCGAGATTGTTTCAGACGTTATAACCATTAACTAGTAGTCGGGCGTATTTTCGCAGGATTGACGCGTATTTGCACCACTCTTCACAAAGTAATGAAAAAACTTTTCAGAAATTTGAATTTGTCGCTTGTGCAGCAAGCACTTTAGCGTATGATAGCGACCATCGAAAACGGAGACGGCAAAAGCGCCGCTTACCGAGGAAAAGGTACCGTTTGCGATATATGAATTGCGCCCGGCGATACGTGAAAGGAGAGGCAGATGCAGTTCGTAAAGATCATCACCACTGCAGACAATGCCATCCGACGCCAGCGCGCAATTTCCCGACGACGATAACAATCGTCTCTGTCCGCATGGGGCGAAATGCCTCAACAGAGTCATTTTGAGGTCGTCGGGTTTTTAGCACGACATAGCCGCATGTTTCTAGGGCATGCCTGTGCTGCATTCTGCTGAATAACCTGATATTGCACGGTTTTTGACCTCAGGGTGACTTGCAACTGACCGATGTTCTAACTAGCTACCAAGGGCGAAAGGAAACAGCCATGAGCAAGGAAAAAGTCGTTCTCGCATATTCCGGTGGTCTTGATACATCCGTATGTGTCAAGTGGCTCCAGGACGAGAAGAATCTCGATGTCGTTTGCGTCTGCGGCAACGTGGGCCAGGAGGAGACCGGCCTGGACGCCAAGAAGCAGAAGGCCCTCGACCTGGGCGTTCTGGATTGCCAGGTTCTCGATCTGCGCGACGAGTTCTCCGATGAGTTCCTGACCAAGGCCATCGCCGCCAACTCCATGTACGAGAACAAGTACCCGCTGCTCTCCGCTCTGTCCCGCCCGCTGCTTGCCAAGAAGCTCGTCGAGGTCGCCCACGAGTTCGGCGCCACCTATGTCGCCCACGGCTGCACCGGCAAGGGCAACGACCAGGTCCGTTTTGAGGCTGCCGTCAAGGCGCTCGACCCCGAGCTCAAGGTCATCGCCCCGGTTCGTGAGTGGGATCTGAAGTGCCGTCCGGACGAGGTCGCCTACGCCCACGCCCACAACGTGCCGGTTCCCGAGGGCGCCAACGACAACCCCTATTCCATCGATGACAACCTGTGGGGTCGCGCCATCGAGTGCGGTCACCTGGAGGATCCCTGGAACGAGCCGCTCGACGATGCCTGGGTTATGACCAAGAACCCCGAGGACACGCCCGACACCCCGACCTACACCGAGATCGAGTTTGAGGCCGGTAAGCCCGTCGCCGTCGACGGCAAGAAGATGAAGCTCTCCGAGATCGTCATCGCCCTCAACAAGATTTCCGGCGATAACGGTTTTGGCCGTCTGGACCTGGTCGAGGATCGTTTGGTGGGTCTCAAGAGCCGCGAGTGCTACGAGGTTCCCGGCGCCCTGACGCTCATCACCGCCCACAAGGCACTCGAGGACATCTGCGTCGAAGGCGACCTGCTCAAGACCAAGATCAAGCTCGAGCAGGATTGGGCCACCGCCGTGTACAACGGCCAGTGGTACAGCCCGCTCAAGAACGCGCTCGATGCCTT
>CAKUCJ010000316.1 GCA_934643435.1 uncultured Collinsella sp. | reverse complement strand
TCGGCGAGGCTCAGCTCCGGGTGCTTATGGAAGTGGCGGCGCTGCTTGATGATGTAGGGCTCAAACTCGGCAGCGATATCTTGGATTGCCGCGGTGACGTCGTCAGCCGCGCGAACCTCGGTAGCCGCCATAATCTGCTGTGCCTTGGTCTTCGTCATGGTCGATTTGCTCCTTGCTGGTTTTATCGCAAAATCGTACAAGCTTCCTCCAGTATGACACCTGCCACTTGGCCTGGCAAAGCTGCCGTTTGCCGCTTGGGGTTTTGTAACAGGGGCGGGGGAGTACACTCGGGGGTGTTGAATTTCCTGCCAGAGATGGGGACGCCCATGCAACATATCGATCGGATTATTCGCTCCAAGAACGTCTTTACCGCCCGTGATGGCATCGATACCGCCCGTGAGCTGGCGATTGCCATTGCAGATGATCGTATCGTCGCGGTCGGCAAGCCCGATGACGTGATCGCCGCCGCCCCGGCCGCCACGCCGGTCATCGACTATGGCGAGCAGTTTGTCTGCCCTGGCTTTCACGATGCGCACCTGCACTTCTTCCATACTTCGGTCGGTTCTTCGCCGTATATGCTCATGGATATGGGCACCTCCGAGGCGGCACTGGTGCAGCATGCGCTGGAGTTTTCTCAGGATCTGCCCGATGACGCCTGGGTCGTGACGCAGGGGTGGCGTGACTACCGCTGGGACCCGCCCGAGCATCCCACGAAGGCGTCGCTCGACGCCGCCTTTCCCGATCGCCCCTGTGTCATGTATTCGGGCGACGGGCATACCCTGTGGCTCAACAGCCGCGCGCTCGAGGCACTTGGCGTGACGCGTGACAGCGAGCCGCCAGCGGGTGGAAGCTACGACAAAGATGCAAACGGCGAGCTCACGGGTATCGCCCACGAGGCGGCTGCCATGCAGCTGCTGCCGCGCTGTCTTGAATGGTTGGGCGAGGACCGCATCGCGAGTGCCTACGCCGATCAAATGAAGCGCATGGCCGAGCAAGGCATCACCTCGATCTGCGACATGTCGCTCATGCCCATGCCGGGCTGCGACTTTATTCGCGATGACGTCTACGACAAGCTGCAGGCGACTGACAAGCTAGGCATCCGCGCGCATCTGTTCCCCACGCTGCTGGATGACCAGTCGCGCCTGGAAGAGCTGCAAGCCCGCTATGCGAACAACGCGCTGCTCTCGGCGCCGGGCTTCAAACAGTTCTTCGACGGTGTGTCGAGTGAACACACCGCATACCTTACCGAACCCTACACCAATCCGCGCTTCCCGGGCGACCAGGGCCGTCTGACGGTTCCTGCCGAGCGCATGCGCAAGCTAGTTCTGGCGTCAGCAGAGCGCGGCCACACCGTGCGCATCCACGTCATCGGCGACGGTGCCATCCACGCTGCACTCGATATCTTCGAAGAAGCGGTCGAGCTCTACGGCCTGCCCCAGCGCGGCCACAACACGCTTGAGCATCTGGAGAATCTCCTACCTGAGGACATCGATCGCCTGCGCAAGCTCAATGTCATTGCCTCGAGCCAGCCCTGCCACATCACGCTCGATCCGGGCGGTCCGGAGCGCGACCTGGGTCTGGAGCGCAGCCGTATTATGTGGCCGTTTGCGACCTATAAGCAGCGCGGTATCCGCCAGGCTTTCGGCACCGATAGCCCCATCACGCCCGTTACCAGCATGAACGTGCTTTACACAGCCATTACGCGTCAAGACCCCAAAAGCCACTGGCCCGAGGGCGGCTGGCTGCCGAGCGAGCGTATCGATGCGGCCACGGCCCTGCGCAACTACACCCTGGGCAGCGCCTACGCAGCAGGCGACGAGCAAAACCTCGGCAGCCTGGAACCCGGCAAATACGCCGACCTGGTAGTCCTGGACCAAAACCCACTCACCATCGACCCCCAAGAGCTCCAAACCACCAAAGTCCAAGCCACCTACCTATCCGGCAACCTCATCTACGAGCGCTAGCCTCACACATCCCACCCATCAGTTGCGGTGAAATAGTTCCTAAATGGCCAGCTAAACAGCCAAAACAGGAACTATTCCACCGCAACTTAAAGGGGCACGTTTCGACAACGTGCCCCTTTCTTGTACATCCCATCCGCATCGCCATTTTGCTGCACTGACTTTTCTGAATGCCGGGCTCAAATAAGTTACCCGAGCTCCCGTGTGGCTCCGGAGGGGCGGGGCATAAGGTTTATCGCGAGTTCCGCACGAGCCGAAGGCCACTTAATGTGGCCTTCGTGCGAGCAGGACTGCCCGAGCAGGAAACCTTATGCCCCGCCCCTCCGGAGCCACACGGGAGCCGCGCACAAGTTATCCCCCGG
>CAKUCJ010000315.1 GCA_934643435.1 uncultured Collinsella sp. | reverse complement strand
TCAAAGAACTTGGCGTAGACCGGGTGCTCCTCGAGCTGGCTCACGCGCATGTTGAGGAACTCGGCAGAACCCGGTACCAGCATGGGCAGCACCCACTGCTTGGCACGCTCGGGGTTTTCCCAGTTGTACTCGAGCAAGCCCGTGTAGCTCATGTCGTCGAGCATCTTCTCGATATCGGCCTCGGGCATACCGGTGAGCTTGACCATCTCGGGCAGCGTGTAGGGACGACGCATCTTCATCTTGCAGAGCACTTCAGCCTGCTCGTCGGTCGCGGCCTCGGCAAACGACCAGTACTCGTAGCCCAGCAGCTCGTCGCGGTGCAGCAGGCGGTTGGTGCAGTGCTCGCACAGCTTGACGATGGCCTCGCGCGGATGCTCCGGCAGCGGCGGCACAAACTCCGCGCCGATGTCGGGCTCGGTATAGCTAATCCCCGGTCCGTTGAGAATCATGGTTGTCCCTTCTCTTGCCGCAGTCCGGCGAGACCGCAGCGCCCCTCTTTTTGCAGGTCGGGCATGCCCCCATGCCGTTCACCCGCCATTGTTGACATTGTGTCAAAAATAGTATTGACGAACCGTCAACAATATTCAAGACTGTTAGGCGAACGGTTGGGCAAAAGAGGACGAAAGGCGGCAAAACATGAGCAACAGCACGGCAGATTTACCCGCGGTTGACACCGCCGCATCCGATAGCGCGGCAAGGCGCCTGTCGGGCGACGAACGCCGTCGCGAGATCCTCAATGCCGTGCGCACCGTAAGCTCCGAGCTGGGTGTATCCCACCTTTCGGTATCGGCCGTGACCAAGCGGGCCGGCTGCACGCGTTCGCTGTTCTACCACTACTTTGCCGATATGGACGCCGCCGTCACCGCTGTCATGGACGAGGCGATCGACGGCTTTATCGCCGAGCTCGAACAGTGGAACGCCAGCCGCACGGTTGGCGATATCGAAGGTGCGCTCGACACCGTCGCCCCGCTCTTTAAGCGCCTGGTCGCCAGCGGCCACGAGCTGCCACACACGCTGACCTCAAGCAGCGGCGCGCTCTACGGCGGCTTTCTGCACAACGTGGTCCAGCGCGTGGCGCAGTACATCTGCGACACCACCGTGGTGGACTTTGTCGCCCATCACGACCTGCGCATCGACCATGTCTATGAAACGTTCTACACCCTCATCATGGGACTTTTAATGTATATCCGCACGCACCCCGATGTGCCCGACGAGACGGTCAAGGAGATCATCGCCTCGACACTCCACATCGAGGGCTACACCGCCAAGTATCCCGAGCGCAGGCCCGGGAACTGACGACATTTGGCCAAACTGCCCGCGATCGGAAGAGGGGCCGCGGGCTTGTGAAAGGAGAGCAGCATGCTGTTCGATGTTTGGGGTAGCGATACCCTTATCCACTGGGCTGGCTGGGCCATGGTCTTTGTTGGCCTGATCGTGCTCAACGAGGTCGGCCGCCGCACTAAGCTCGGCGCGGCCATTATCTTTGGCGTGGCTCCGCTGGCCATGACCATCTACTGCGTCGCCATCGCCGTCGGCGTTTCGCAGGGCGCCGAGTGGGCACTCACCAACCCCACCCACGTGTACCAGAACAGCTGGTTCCACTACGCCAAGGTGTACGCGGCGCTGGCCGGCTGCTGGGGCTTTATCGCCATTAAGTACCAGTGGGGCAAGATCGGCAAGGCGCACTGGTTCCGCGCGTGGCCGTTTGTGATCGTCGCCATCAACATCATGATCGCCGTCGTGTCCGACTTTGAGAGCGCCTATCACTTCTTTGTCCTGGGCGAGTCCACCTGGGTCACCTCCGAGGGCGCCACGCAGCTGGCCGGCTGGAACAATGTGTTCAACGGCATCGCCGGCATCATCAACATCTTCTGCATGACCGGCTGGTGGAGCGTCTACGCCTCCGAGGACAAGACCGACATGCTGTGGCCCGACATGACCTGGGTCTACATCATCGCCTACGATATCTGGAACTTCTGCTACACCTACAACTGCCTGCCCACTCACTCCTGGTTCTGCGGCTTTGCGCTGCTGCTGGCGCCCACCGTCGCCGCCTTTATCTGGAACAAGGGCGGCTGGATCCAGAACCGCGCCTTTACGCTGGCCATTTGGTGCATGTTTGCCCAGGTGTTCCCCTACTTCCAGGAGGAGTCCATCTTTGTGACGCACTCCACGCTCGACCCTACCGCCGCCACCGCGGTCTCGATCGCCGCACTGATCGCCAACGTTGCCGCGATCGTCTACATCGTCTACCGCGCCAAGAAGCTCGGCCGCAACCCCTACAAGCAGGATGTCTTTGAGGGCACCAGCGATTGGGAGAAGGC
>CAKUCJ010000314.1 GCA_934643435.1 uncultured Collinsella sp. | reverse complement strand
CGCCTTTGTTGATTTGGATCTCGTTGGTGGGATCCAGGTTGATGAGGATGACCTTGAGTTCGCCTCGGTAGTGGGCGTCGATGAGGCCAGGAGTGTTGACTATGGACAGGCCTTGCTTGATGGCCAGGCCGCTGCGGGGCTGGACGAAGCCGGCGTAGCCGTCGGGCAATGCGATGACCAGGCCCGTGGAAACCAGGCGGCGCTCGAAGGGCTTGAGGGTGCAATCTTCGTTGGCTCGGAGGTCCAGGCCAGCATCCGTGGGGTGGGCGTATTTGGGAAGCTCGACCGTCGAGTCGAGACGCTTGATGTTGACGGTAATGTTGGACATGAAATCACCTTAGCTTGTCGAGCTCTTGCAGAAACTCATCGACATCTTTGAAATCGCGATAGACCGAGGCAAAGCGAATGTAGGCCACTTTGTCAATCTTAGCCAAGCGCTTGAGCACCATATCGCCCAGATCGTGGGACGTAACAGCCGTCAAGGTGCGGGAACGCAGCTCAACCTCGATATCATCGATGAGCTCGTTGAGCTTCTTCGTATCGATATCGCGCTTGATCGTGGCGCGCATCAAGCCGACGAGCAACTTATTGCGATCGAACCGTTGTTTTGACCCATCGGACTTAATGACCTCAATGGGATCTTCGCAGCGCTCAAACGTCGTAAAGCGATAGTTGCACGAACAGCATTCGCGACGACGCTTGATGGTGTTGTTCGACTCCTGCATACGGGAATCGACAACGCGGGTATGTGCCTTGCCACATTTAGGACAGCGCATGGTACCTCCTCTTAAACGTTAACAAGGGTACCATGCGACCGAGCCGAAATCTTACGAACGCGCCGGAACTTTTAGAACTGCACCGGCATCGAGCGAGCCGCGCTCAAGGTGGTTGACGCTACGGATCATGTCAGAAGTCTCCTGTGTGGAAAGGCCATCGATGGGGTGCTCCTGGGCAAGCGACCACAGGGAATCGCCGGACTGCACGCGAACCGTCTCGTAGGTAACGTTGGCGACGGAATCGGCATATGCTGCATAGCGAGCAGAAAAGACCGACATAGCGAGCACAACGAACAGCGTGAATGCCACGGCAACAGCAACAACCGTCGAGGCCTTCAGGGCAACGGGAGCCGAAGCAGCGACCGCATGTTGGTTGCGAACGGGCTTCGTGGTCACGGCCTGGAAATTAGAGCGGCCACCCTTCACGACCGTAAAGGCAGGCGAGACGGGCGTATCGAGCTTAAGGGCGAGGTTTCCCTGGACCATATCAGTTGCGTTCATTCTGTTCTCCTCTCGTATGTTTTGACGAGAACTGTTTTATCAAGCCGCGCGGACAAAAATGTCTGGCGCGGGAACGAGTGTTCGGTTATTATTATCTTCGAACAGTTGTTCCTGTCAAGCAAAAATAGAACATTTGTTTGGCATGGGTAGAGAGGAATCCCTGATGGCTCGCAAAATTACCAAGCGACAGCAGCAGATTTACGACTTCATCAAGGAATATCAGCAGGAGAAGGGCTATCCGCCCAGCGTGCGAGAGATGGCTTCGGCCGTGGGCCTTTCCTCCCCTAGTACCGTTCATGCGCATCTCTCCGCTTTGGAGGCGCGCGGTTTGCTCAAGCGCGACGCAACCAAGCCTCGTGCCCTTGAGCTCTTTGACGAGGACGGTTCTTCCGTCTCCATCTCAAAGTCAGATGAGCCAACGGCGCCCCGCGGCACTGTATCCCTGCCTCTCGTGGGCCGCGTCGCCGCAGGGATCCCCATCCTTGCCGAGCAAAATATCGAGGACACTTTTACCATCCCGACCGAGATTGCAACGGACCAGGGGTCGTTCATCCTTGAGGTCCACGGCAATTCGATGATTAACGTCGGCATCTACAACGGTGACTACATCATCGTTCGTGAACAAAAGAGCGCCATGAACGGCGAGATCGTTGTCGCTATGATCGATGGCTCCGCAACAGTCAAAACGTTCTACAAGGAGCAGGGGCGCGTTCGCTTGCAGCCCGAGAACGACACCATGGAGCCAATCTACGCGACAAATCCCACGATTCTGGGCAGGGTCGTCGGCTTGATGCGCCGGTTCTCGTAATGCAAAAACGCATCACCATCTTTGATACCGTCCGCGGGTTTACGATGCTGTCGATGGCAGGTTTTCACGCCTGTTACGACTTAGCTTACCTATATGGGTGGAATATGCCATGGTTTACCGGGACGGTTTTCCAGGATATCTGGCGCGCTAGTATTAGCTGGGTATTTTTGTTTATCGCCGGGTGGATGTGCACGCTCTCGCGCAATAACGTTAAGCGTGCCGTCAAATACGCTGCCGCTGCCTTGATCGTATGG
>CAKUCJ010000313.1 GCA_934643435.1 uncultured Collinsella sp. | reverse complement strand
GGCACAGCGCCAACGACTGCTCGAACTCCTCGTCCGTCTCGCCGGGAAAACCAACGATAACGTCGCACGAAAGCGACGCCTGCGGAAGGTTGGCACGAATCATACGCACCGTGTCCTCAAAGGCCTCGGCGCTATAGGGACGTCCCATTCGATGCAGGGTCGCCGTGCAACCAGACTGCACGGGCAGATGCAAAAACGGCGCAATACGCTGCGGATAGCGAGCCATCACCTTGAGCAAACGCTCGGAGATATCCATGGGCTCGACCGAGGAAATGCGTACATGCGGAATAGACGTACGCTCCATAATCGCCTCGAGCAGCTCGTCGATCTCGACATGCTCGTCGGTCGCGCTCTTACCGTCATAGGCACCCAGGTTCACGCCCGTCAGCACCACCTCGGGCACGCCGGCCTCCTGCGCCTCGCGAACCTGCTCGAGCACGGACTCGACGGGCACGGAACGCTCGGGGCCGCGGGCCTTCCACACGATGCAGTAGGTGCAGCGATGGTTGCAGCCGTCCTGGATCTTCACGCCCAGGCGCGAGCGACCGAGCGCGTCGACCACCTCGCCGTCGCTACAGGCGGGAACGCTATCGGACTCGACGCCCAATACCTCGCAGACGCGTTCGGCGACATCGATCTTGGACGGCTCGGCGATCACGCGGTCCGAAAGCTCCAGCAGCTCCTCAGGATGCAAATTGACCACGCAACCGGTCACGAGCACGTAGGGCTCACCCGGATAAGCCAGCGCGTGACGGACGGCCTTGCGAGTCTTGGCCTCGGCCTCGCCCGTCACAGCGCAAGTATTGATGACGATCAGCTCGGCATCCTGAGGTTCAACCATCGCAAAACCCAGGCGCATAAGATCGGCAGTGATACGGTCGGACTCAACCCGGTTGACGCGGCAGCCGAGGTTGACAACAGAGATATGGGGTGCGAGCACACGGGCTCCTTAATCGAGGATGTCGTCGAGGGCACTCTTGATACGGTCGGTCACCGATTTCTTGCCGGGCGCGACGTCATCGCCCGACTCGGCGGCAAAGGCCTCGAGCAGCTCGCGCTGCTTATTGGAAAGATTGGTGGGAACGACAACGCGCAGCTGCACGACCAGACGACCGCGCGAGCCGCCACCGCCAATGCGCGGCATGCCGAAGTTGTTCACACTCACGGTATCACCGTACTGCGTACCGGCGGGGACCGTCACCTTGACGACCTCGTCGGGCATAATGCCCTCGACCTCGATCTCGCAACCAAGCGCGGCCTGTGCGATCGAAATATCACTCACCAGGTACAGGTCGTCACCATTGCGCTTAAAGCGCTCGTGGTCGGCAACGCGTACGTTGACGATCAGATCGCCCGAAGGCTCGCCGCGAAGACCGGCCTCGCCAAAGCCACTCACGCGCAGCTGGCGACCGGTCGAAACGCCGGCGGGAATATCGATGTCGATCTTTTCGTGCGAAGGCGTGCGGCCCTGGCCATCGCAGGTCTCGCAGGGATGGTCGATAACCGTGCCCTCACCGTGGCAGTCGGGACAAGGCGAGGAGGACTGAACCTGGCCCAGGAACGAACGCTGAACCGTCGTGACATAGCCAGTGCCATGGCAGCGGCTGCACTGCTTTTCCTGTGCACCCTCGGCCCTACCGGTACCGTTGCAATCATCGCAGGGAGCAAGGCGATCGTAGCTGATCGTCTTTTTGCATCCAAGCGCCGCTTCCTCGAGCGTAACCGAAAGCGAGATGGCCATGTCGCGGCCGCGACGACGCTCGCGGCGGTTACGAGCGCCACCGCCGGCGCCACCGCCAAAGAACGACGAGAAGAGGTCGTCCATGCCCATGCCGCCAAAGATATCGTTGATGTCAACATAGCCCGAGCCACCGGGGCCGTCGGGCGAACCGTAGCGATCGTAATTTGCACGCTTCTGCTCATCGGAAAGAACGGAATATGCCTCGTTGAGCTCTTTGAACTTGGCCTCGGCCTCGGGGTCGTCCGAAACGTCCGGATGTACGGTACGGGCCTTCTTTAGAAACGCGCGCTTGATCGTCCGCGCGTCGGCATCCTTGTCGACGCCAAGTACCTCGTAGTAATCCCTATTTTCCGACACGACCGAATCCTTCCGACTTTCATTATTGTCACAGTGCGTCCTATACCCAAGCTGGGCCGGCCGCAAACAGAGGGTTTGATGTTATTGCATCCCGTAGGGCGAAAGCATGGCACGCTGCGAGCAGCTCGCAAACCAGACCGACACGAGCGCAAACATAAATCCGTTGGCAAAACCGTTGGCAAACTGCATCGCGCCGCGCTTCCACCACAGCAGGCTGCGGTGAAGCACGCCGTCAGAGAGCACCATGAACAAGCC
>CAKUCJ010000312.1 GCA_934643435.1 uncultured Collinsella sp. | reverse complement strand
GGAGTGACCATGTCCCACAACACCCTGCCGACCGTCGCTGAGCTTTCGGGCGAGATGCGCGAGCGTCTTGCCAAGGTCAAGTACGTCTTTACCGACCTGGACGCCACTATGCTCGCGCCCGGCTCGTGCGTGCTGCGCGACAACGACGGCAACCCCTCGACCAAGCTCGTTGAGGCTGTCGTGGCGCTTGCCCGCGCCGGCATCCAGGTGGTCCCCACCTCGGGCCGCAACCGCACCATGATCCACGAGGACGCGCGCGTGCTCGGCCTCAACTCCTACATTGGCGAGATGGGTGGCCTGGTCATGTATGACCTTAAAGCCAACGACTGGGAGTATCTGACCGGCGATATGCCCTACGACCCAGCCTGCGGGCTCACGCCGCATCAGGTGATCGAGCAGACCGGCGTGTGCGAGAAGATCCTCGCTCGCTGGCCGCACAAGATCGAGTACCACAACGATATGTCGACCGGCTACAAGTACCGCGAGGTCACCGTCGGCATGCGCGGCGACATTCCCGATGACGAGGCGCAGACCATTCTCGACGAGGCCGGCTGCGGCCTGGTGTGGGCCTGTAACGGTCACCTGACGCATCTGTCCAAGCCGACGACGCTCGAGCTCGATCGCGTCGAGGACGGTCGCGCGTTTAACATCAATCCCGCGGGCCTCAACAAGGGCGTTGCCATCGCACGCTTTTGCGAGCACCTGGGTATCGAGCGCGAGGAGACGCTGGCACTCGGCGATTCCGAGTCCGACTTCTTTATGGCCGACCACGTGGGCACGTTCTGCCTGGTCGAGAACGGCCTGACCAGCGCCGGCGCGCCCGAGTTCCTGGATACCTGCGACAATGCCTACGTCACGCGCGGCAAGATTGTCGACGGTTGGGTGGCAACGGCCGAGCTGCTCGTCGCGGCCCGTTCGTAGCGTTGCCCTATCGCGCTAAGCCATATCTTTTCGAGAGAGAATCTGGTGAGGTCATGTCCGATATCGAGAATCTGGCAGGTGATACGCGCCCGATCGGCGTGTTTGACTCGGGTCTGGGCGGTCTGACGGTTGCGCGTGCGATCGCGACGGCGCTGCCGCACGAGTCCGTCTACTACTTTGGCGACACCAAGCGCTGCCCCTACGGCACCCGCACCGAGGACGAAGTGCGCTCGTTTGCGCTGCAGGCGGGCCGTTGGCTGTCGAAGCACGACGTCAAGATCATGGTCATCGCCTGCAACACGGCGACCGCTGCGGCGTTGCGCCTGGCCCAGCAGGTGCTCGACGTCCCTGTGATCGGCGTGATCGCGCCGGGCGCCCGCGCGGCAATCAACAGCACCCGCACGCGTCGCGTGGGCGTGCTCGCTACCAACCTCACCATTCGCTCGGGTGCCTACACGCGCGCCATTCAGGATCTGGATGCCGGTGTCGACGTATACGGCTGTCCTGCCTCGAGCTTTGTCGAGGTCGTCGAGCACGAGCTCGCCTCGGGCGCGCATCTGCAGGAGCAGTGGCTCGAGAACGAGGATATCTTCGATACGCCTGCCGTGCGTGCGCTGGTCGGCGCCACGGTTGAGCCGCTGCGCGATCGCGGTATCGATACCGTGGTGCTCGGCTGTACGCACTTCCCGCTGCTGGTGGGGCCCATCCGCCATGCGCTGGGACCCGGGGTGCGCGTGGTGAGCTCCGCCGAGGAGACCACGCGCGAGCTGACCGATATTCTCACGCGCCGCGAGCAGCTGGCGGGCGACGCTGCCGAGCCACAGCACCGTTTTGCAACGACGGCCGATAACATTGCCGAGTTTGCGGTGGCGGGTAGCTTCATCTTTGGCCAGCCGCTCAAGAGCATCGAGCATATCGATATCGACGAACTTGGTTAGGCGCGTAATTGCCGCCAAAGCCTTCGCCTCATCTTTAGCCGAAAGGATTATTCCATGGAGTATATGCAGGTCAATCGCGCCAACGGTCGCGCTGCCGATGAGCTGCGCCCCGTTAAGCTCACCCGTGGCATCATGAAACACGCCCACGGTTCTTGCCTGGCGGAGTTTGGCGACACGCGCGTGCTGTGCGCCGCCACCATCGAGGAAGGCGTGCCGGGTTGGCGCAAGGGCGCCAAGGCCGGCTGGGTAACGGCGGAGTACGCGATGCTGCCGGCGTCGACCGGCAAGCGCTGCAAGCGCGAGCATGCCAATCGTAAGGGTCGCTCCATGGAGATCGAGCGCCTCATCGGTCGTAGCCTGCGCACCGTCGTCAACATGGAGGCGCTCGGCGAGTACACCGTTACCGTCGACTGCGACGTTATCCAGGCCGATGGTGGCACGCGTACGGCGAGCATCACCGGCGCCTGGGTGGCACTGCACGATGCACTTGCCATGTGGG
>CAKUCJ010000311.1 GCA_934643435.1 uncultured Collinsella sp. | reverse complement strand
CTCGAGGCCGCCGCCTGGCGCGCACTTGACGACGAAAACAGCCATTTCACTGGCAATCAGGCGGGTGTATCCGCATCCGCTTCAATATCGCTGGACAGTTTGTTCAGATACGTATTAACTACAGACCCCCTATCCGACATTTTTGGCCCCATTTGGACTAAAAAGAGCTCTCCAGACACCCCATTAGCGGCGAATATGTCTGCCGAACACCCCAAATCGACCCATTTGGGGTGTTCGCAGACGGCTTTTGCCACCCAGAGCCCATCACAAAAATACGTATCTGAACTAACTGTCCAGGCGGCCTCGGATAGCTCCCTCGTTTTGGACCAAAACCCATTTTTTGAGGCGCTTTTGGAGGGAATCGAGGCCGGCGCGCCGGCCGATAGGCTCGCGCTCGACTTCCACATCGCCATTGCGCACGCTGCCGCCCGTATCGCGCGCGAGATCTGCACCCGTGAAAGCCTCGACACCGTCGCGCTCTCGGGCGGCGTGTTCATGAACCGACTTTTGCTTCAGCTCCTCACGCGCGAACTCAAAGACGCCGGTCTTGCTGTCTTGGTTCCCCATACCGCACCCGTCAACGACGGCTGCATCGCCTACGGCCAGGCTGCCATCGCTCGTGCTTGCCTCGCGCAGGCAGCACCGCGCTAGGCAGTCCTGCCGGCCTGTGCGCTACCGTCTCACAGGTGTAACGCGTTTGCTCGTGACCCCCGCGAGCGCTACCATCAACTGATGGATAATTAAGCGCCTATCCAGCGCAAAGCGTATAAAAGGGGAACAATATGTGCCTTGCCGTTCCCGGTAAAGTGGTCAAACGCGACGACGACCTTAAGGCGACCGTCGACATGATGGGCATCGAGCGCCCCGTTTCGCTGCGCCTCGTACCGACGGCGCAGGTAGGCGACTATATTCTCGTGCATGCCGGCTTTGGCATCCAGATTGTCGACGAGCAGGAGGCACAAGAGACGCTCGAGCTCGTCAACACCATGACCGAGCTGGTCGAAGAGGACCAGCTGGCCACCAACCCGGCCGAGGCATACTAGTGGCGGCGGCGCAGCCGGTTCGCTCCGGCATCGACTTTTCGGCATTTCGCGACCCCAAGCTGGCACGCGAGCTCATCGACCGCATTCACGAGCTTGTCGGCGACCGCAGCATCAACCTTATGGAGGTCTGCGGCACGCATACCGTGAGCATCGGCCGCTATGGCTTTCGCTCCATTATGCCGGCGGGGCTCAAGCTGCTGAGCGGCCCGGGCTGCCCCGTCTGCGTCACCGCCAACCGCGATATCGACCATGCAATCGCACTTTCCAACATGGACGGCGCCATCATCACCACCTTTGGCGACATGATGCGCGTGCCCGGATCGTCCACCTCGCTTGCCGCGCAAAAGGCGGCGGGGCGCGACATTCGCATCGTCTACTCGCCGCTCGACGCGCTCGACATTGCCGAGCAAAACCCCGACCGCCCGGTCATCTTTATGGGCGTCGGCTTTGAGACCACGACGCCCACCATCGCCGCCGCCATCCTGGAGGCCGACGCGCGCGGGCTCCAGAACTTCTCGATCTATTGCGCTCACAAGACCACGCCGCCGGCGCTGCGCGCGATTGCTAACGACCCCGAGACGACCATCGACGGCTTTATCCTGCCGGGCCATGTCGCCACCATCACGGGCCTAGCGCCCTTTGGCTTTTTGGTCGACGAGTTCAGCACCCCAGGCGTGGTAACGGGCTTTGAGCCGGTCGATATCTTGCAGGGCATCTGCATGCTGGTCCAGATGATTGTTGAGAGCCGGCCTGCAATTGACAACGCCTACCGTCGCGGCGTCAATGCAGACGGCAATCCCGTGGCGCGCCAACTGGTCGAGCAGGTGTTTGAGCCGTGCGGCACCATATGGCGCGGGCTGGGTCCGATTGCGGACTCAGGCCTTTCCATCCGTCCCGAGTTCTCGCGCTTTGATGCCGGCGCTCGCTATGACGTGCCCGTTGAACCGACGGTCGAGCCGCGTGGATGCCGCTGCGGCGACGTGCTGCGCGGGGCCATTACGCCGAGCGATTGCCCGCTCTTTGGCCACGCGTGCACACCCGAGCACCCCGTCGGCCCATGCATGGTGAGCTCCGAAGGCAGCTGCGCCGCGTATTTCCGATACCGCGACTGATAGGTTCCGCTGTTTTAACGAACGGCGGGCCGGTCGACGCTGCGCCCCGCCCGCATCTTCCCTCCCACGATTGGAGTTTTCGATATGTCTCGTACCGTCACCGATAGCACTGTCCTGCTGGGCCATGGCTCCGGCGGTCAGATGATGAAACGCATTATCGACGAGGTCTTTCTGGATGCCTTTGGGTCACCCGAGCTGCTCGA
>CAKUCJ010000310.1 GCA_934643435.1 uncultured Collinsella sp. | reverse complement strand
GTTGTGGGGATAATGGTCAACTATGGGTTTGGTATGCCGACGCGCTTGGTTGCGGATGGGGACGTGGCTCGCTGGTGTGGACGATTGGTCGCCCACTACGGTGGCACCAAGGCGCTGGTTGTACTGGGCGGTGACAAACATACGCGCGATGAGCTCGTCTCGGCAGCACTCGGCTCGCTTGATCGAGCTCTGCTCGAACGCGTGCTTTTTCGCTGTGGCTCGGTTGAGGGCGACGGGGGAGACGAGTTGATCGACGAGGCCGTGGCCCTGGCGACCGATGAGGGCGTGGACTTTGTCCTGGCGATCGGCGATGCCGATACGGCGAGCTTTGCGCGCGAACTCGCGCGTCGCATGGCGGCGCTCGATGCCGGTGAGGACGGCTTTGTTCCCTACGGATGCATCGTCTCCGAGGGAAAAGTGCCCGCCGTTGTGGGTGCCGGCGAGGTTCCCGTTTTCGCCATCATCGCTCCAGAACTGCTGGAGGGTATCGGCTCGCCCTTGCGCGAGCTGCTCGGCAGTGTGTGCGCCGCGGCATAGAACCTGCCCCTTTTTGGTCAGTCGCCGTTAGGGGGCGGATTGGCAACGCTCGCTGATTACAGTCTTGACATGCGTTAGAATAGGGGCATCTGATTATCCGGGCGCATGGAGGAGTGCGCCCGTATGCTGAGGAGGACTTTATGGCAACTGTTGCCGCACCTATCGACGCTACGTCGACCGCCGCTTGGAAGGCGCTCGAGGCCCATCAGGAGAAGCTCGAGGCCGAGGGCATCGATCTTAAGGCCTGGTTCGCTGCTGACGCCGACCGCGTGAACAAGCTGAGCTTTGACGCCGGCGACCTTCACTTCGATCTATCCAAGAACCTGGTGACCGATGAGACCGTCAAGCTGCTGTGCGATCTTGCCCGCGAGGTGAAGCTCGAGGAGCGCCGCGACGCCATGTTCTCCGGCGAGCACATCAACACCACCGAGGACCGCGCCGTCCTGCACACTGCGCTGCGCCGCCCGGCAAGCGAGAAGGGCCAGCTCATCGTTGACGGCCAGGACGTCGTCGCCGACGTGCACGAGGTCCTCGATCGCATGTATGCTTTCGCCGAGCGCGTGCGCTCCGGTGAGTGGAAGGGCGTTACCGGCAAGAAGATCGAGCATCTGGTGTCCATCGGCATCGGTGGCTCCGACCTGGGTCCGGTCATGGCTTACGAGGCCCTGCGTCCCTATGCCGACGCCGGTATCGATTGCCGCTACATCTCCAACATCGACCCCAACGATCAGGCCGAGAAGCTCAAGGGTCTGGACCCCGAGACCACGCTCGTGATCATCGTCTCCAAGACCTTCACCACGCTCGAGACCCTCACCAATGCCCGCGAGGTCAAGACCTGGATGCTCGAGCAGCTCAAGGCTCAGGGAGCCATCGATGGCTCCGATGAGCAGAACGCCGAGGCCGTGGCCAAGCACTTCGTCGCCGTTTCCACCGCGCTCGACAAGGTCGAGGCCTTCGGTATCGACCCGGCCAACGCCTTCGGTTTCTGGAACTGGGTCGGCGGCCGCTACTCTGTTGACTCCGCCGTGGGTCTGTCGCTGATCGTCGTGCTCGGCCCCGAGCGCTTCCAGCAGTTCCTCGAGGGCTTCCATGCCATCGACGAGTACTTCTGCAACACGCCGCTCGAGCAGAATGCCGTCGCGCTGATGGGCCTGCTCAACGTCTGGTACGTCAACTTCTTCGGCTCCAAGAGCCATGCCGTGCTGCCGTACTGCCAGTACCTGCACCGTTTCCCGGCCTACCTTCAGCAGCTCACCATGGAGTCCAACGGCAAGCATGTCCGTTGGGACGGCAGCGCTGTGACCTCCGATACCGGTGAGATCTTCTGGGGCGAGCCCGGCACCAACGGCCAGCACGCGTTCTATCAGCTGCTGCACCAGGGCACTGTGGTGGTTCCGGCCGACTTCATTGCTTTCGCCAACACCGCGAACCCTGCGACCGACAACGGCCAGGACGTCCACGAGCTGTTCCTGGGCAACTTCCTGGCCCAGACCAAGGCACTCGCCTTTGGCAAGACGGCCGACGAGGTGCGCGCCGAGGGCACGCCCGAGCAGATCGTCCCGGCCCGCTGCTTTGAGGGCAACCGTCCGACGACCTCGATCTTCGGTGACACGCTGAGCCCGTTTGCACTCGGCGAGCTCATCGCCCTGTACGAGCACATCGTGTTTGTCGAGGGCACGGTCTGGGGCATCGACTCCTACGACCAGTGGGGTGTCGAGCTGGGCAAGCAGCTTGCCAAGCAGATCACCCCTGCTTTCCACGACGACGCCGCCAAGGCCGAGCAGGACGCTTCGACCCAGGCGCTCATCGAGTTCTACCGCGCTCACCGCAAGTAGTCT
>CAKUCJ010000309.1 GCA_934643435.1 uncultured Collinsella sp. | reverse complement strand
TCACACGCCTCGCGGGCGATATCGATATCGATACCGGCGTAATCGCCTGTGGTATCGACATATACATAGGGGTCGTTATCCGTAACGCCAATTTTGAGCACAGGGAGATCCTCGTCAGCCGTACTCGGCGAGGAAGAACTATTTCGATCGGTATACGTCAGGACGGCCGTACAGGCAGCAACAAGAACTATGAGCGCGAACGAGACGATGACGACTCGTTTAATACGTCTGGGCACGCGCCTCTTTTCATCGAAATAGCAGTAGAGGTTCATTTTATTACCGGGGGCTGCCGCGGCAACGAAAAAAAGCGCCTCGCCCAAGACGGGCAAGGCGCCAATGGTTGAAATGCATCCGCAAGCGGTCGAATTGGATCGACCCTACTCGAAGTTCAGCTGCTCCAGACGGTCGAAGACCGTATCGATACGAGTGAGGAAGTCCCACGGATCGAAGATCTCGTCGAGCTTCTCCTGGCTGACGGTGCAGCGCGGATCGGCCTCGAGGCGCTCCTTAAAGGTGGGGCCGGAGACGCAATCCTGTACCTCGTGCCAGGTTGCCATGGCGTTCTCCTGCACGATAGCGTAGGCGTCCTCGCGGGTGATACCCGTGTCGACGAGAGCCAACAGCACCTTGGAAGAGAAGATGAGGCCGCGGGTCTTGTTGAGGTTGGCCATCATGCGGGCAGGGTACAGCTGCAGACCGTCGATGACGCGGATGAGGCACTGGAACATGTGGTCGAGGGCGATGAAGCTGTCGGCCTGGGCGACGCGCTCGGCAGAAGAGTGCGAAATGTCGCGCTCGTGCCACAGAGCAACGTTGTCGAAGGCAACCTGAGCGTTGGACTTCACGACGCGCGACAGGCCGCAGACCTTCTCCATGGTGATGGGGTTGCGCTTGTGCGGCATGGCGGAACTGCCCTTTTGGCCCTTGCGGAACGGCTCCTCGGCCTCGAGCGTATCGGTCTTCTGCAGGTTGCGGACCTCGGTTGCGATGCGCTCACAGGTGGCAGCCGTGGTAGCGAGGACACCGGCGAGATAGGCGTGATGGTCGCGGCTGATGACCTGCGTGGACAGCGGATCGTGAACCAGACCCAGGTGCTCGCAGACATACTCCTCGACAAACGGCTCGATGGAGCTGTACGTGCCGACAGCGCCCGAGATGGCACCGAAGGCGACGTTCTTGCGGGCATCCTCAAGACGGTCCAAATCGCGCTTAAGCTCCCAGGCCCAAGAGCCAAACTTCATGCCGAAGGTCATCGGCTCGGCGTGAATACCGTGAGTACGGCCGGCGCAGAGCGTGTTGCGCTCCTCAAAGGCACGGCGCTTGCAGATCTCGCCGAGCTTCTTGACGTCCTCGATGATAAGGTCGCAAGCCTGAGTGAGCTGGTAGCACAGAGCCGTATCACCCAGGTCAGAGCTGGTCATACCGTAGTGAACCCAGCGGCTGGGCTTGGGCTCGCCCTCGGGGACGTCGGCGTCGATGTACTCCTTCATGTTGGTCAGGAAGGCGATGACGTCGTGGCGCGTGACCTCCTCGATCTCGTCGACCTTTGCCTTCTCAAAGTTGGCATGGTCGCGAATCCACTGGGCCTCGTCTTTGGAAATGCCGATCTTGCCGAGCTCCGCCTGGGCCTCGCAGGCCAGGACCTCGATCTCCTGCCAAATGGCATACTTGTTCTCGAGGGAGAAGATGTGTCCCATCTCCGGGCGGGTATAGCGATCGATCATAGCGGCTCCTTTTTGGTTATTGGCACGTTGGTCGTAACTTGACTATTGTACCGTGCACAGGTGCAAGTATGGGCAGCAGGCATTAACCTAACATTTTGCGGGGGCCGACGGCAAATCCGGGTTCGGGGAAACACAAGGGTAAAGTTTGTTAAATCTTCCATTCCCGAAATCTGCCGCGCTCGGTGGAGTGGGCAACGGGACGTCCGCGTATTTGCTTCGCAAATACGCACCGGCTTCAGGCGGCAAACCGAGATTCAGGAAACCGTTGAGCAAACTCCGGCGAATTGTCCGTCCCCACGTCTTCCTTTGTTGATGGAGCGGGCAACGGGACGTCCGCGTATTTGCTTCGCAAATACGCACCGGCTTCAGGCGCCTGCCGGCGCCTTCGCCTGCTCGCTACAAACGCTTCGCGTTTGCTTAACGCTCGCACCCTGTCGGGTTCGAGTCCCGGCGCTTTATTGAAAAAAGCACGGCACCGGAACGGTGTCGTGCTTTAACTTTTTTTGGAGCGGGCAACGGGACTCGAACCCGCGAGTGTCAGCTTGGGAAGCTGATGCCTTACCACTTGGCGATGCCCGCTTGTGTGTTGGCTAGTATAACGCGGTTGTCTTGTTTGATACAAGGGTGGCGATGCTTGTTTTAGCTGTGGAGAATCGT
>CAKUCJ010000308.1 GCA_934643435.1 uncultured Collinsella sp. | reverse complement strand
CTCCGCGCGGGGTCATCCTCCAAAACCAACCCGGACATGTGCTACCAAAGCCCGGGCACCACGGTATGAAGTAGCCGCGCGTGCGTGATAAAAACCTGTTGCCGTGAAGCAACCCGATGAATGATAGCAGGATTACCTCTTCCTGCCAACCCGCAATCAAAACCACACACCTCGGTGCAACACGGTGGCGCTTCTCCTACTCGCCGCGGGGATGGGCCTGGCTCACGGCGCGCTTGAGCCGATCGGGCGTGAGATGCGTGTAGATCTGCGTCGTGGACAGGCTCGCATGTCCCAGCAGCTCCTGAACCGAGCGTAAGTCCGCGCCGCCCTCGAGCAGATCGGTCGCAAAGGTATGGCGCATCGCATGCGGGGCGATGTCGGCCGGGATGCCGGCGAGTGTCGCGAGTATATGAAACCGCCTCCTGAGCACGGCGGCGCTCATGCGGTTTCCGCGCGCCGAGATAAACAGCGGATGCACACCGCCCGTACCGTCGCTTCGCTTTGCCTGCGAAAGCAGCTCCGGTCTTCCGTCATCAATATAGAGACGGGTCGCTTCGAGAGCACGCCGATACAGGGGCACGATGCGCTCTTTGCTCCCCTTGCCCCAAAGCCGCAACGTTCGCTCGGACCATGAGATGGACTCCACATTGAGCGCCGCGAGCTCCGAGATGCGCGCGCCGGAGGCATAGAGCAGCTCGAGCATCGCCGCATCGCGCAGCCCCGCGGGCGTCGAGGTGTCGGGGGCCTTGAGCAGCGCCTCGACTTGCCGGGTCGTCAACACTCCGGGCAGATCGCGCGGAAGCTTGGGCGAGGATATCGCCGAGACCGCATCGCCCTCGACAATCCCCTCGGCCGCCATCCACCGATAGAGCGAGCGAATGGCGGACAGATGCGCCGCAAGCGTGCGAGGCGCCACCTGGTCACGCGACAGCTCAGCCAAATAGGAGCGAACGGTCCGAACGTCGGCGGTGCGGGCGTCGACGCCTTCGCGTTCGCACCATGCGGCAAAACGCTCCAACCGCGAAGCATAGGCAGTCACCGTATTGGGAGAAAGCCCCTCGACGCGTGCAATATAGGCTATGAACGAGTCGACGGCATCGTACAGGTCAAATGCTATGACCGGTCGCCTCCAAACAAGTCGGAACGCATGGCCAAGTAGGCATCGAGAGCCTCAAGGGCACGATCAGCATAAGCCTGGTAACGGTCGCGCTTGCTGCGGCGCTTACCGTCCTCGAGGGGCGGCACCAGGCCAAAGTTGACGTGCATAGGCTGGTAGCCCACCGTGGCGGGATCGGTCGCGTAACCCACGAGCGCGCCCAGGGCGCCCACGCGCGGCAGCTCGACGGGGGCGCCCTCGATAGCCTCGGCATAGGTGTTGAGCGCAGCGAGCAGACCGGTCGCCACAGCTTCCATGTACCCCTCGGTGCCGGTAATCTGGCCTGCCAGGCGCACGCCCGTACCGGGCACGGCAAAAGTGCCGTCGAGCACGTGTGGCGCATCGACAAAGGTATTGCGGTGCATGACGCCGTAGCGGAAGAACTCGGCGTTCTCCAGACCGGGAACCATATGGAAGACGCGCTTCTGCTCGCCAAAGGTCAGGTTGGTCTGGAAGCCCACCAGGTTATAGGCGGTCTTCTCTTTGTTCTCGGCGCGTAGCTGAATCGCCGCCCAGGGACGGCGACCGGTACGCGGATCGGTGAGTCCGACGGGTTTCATGGCGCCAAAGCGGATGGCATCCTTGCCCGTGCGCGCAACCTCCTCGGCAGGCTGGCAGGCCTGGAACAAGTCGCCACCCTCAAAGTCCTTGAGCACCACGCGATCGGCCGTGGTGAGCGCCTCGATAAAGGCCTCGTACTCTTCCTTGTTGAGCGGGGCATTGAGATAATCGCCACTCCCCTGCTCCTCATAGCGCGACTGCGAGAACAGCACGTCCATATCGAGCGTCGAGGCATCGACGATCGGGGCCGCCGCGTCAAAGAATGCCAGGGCGTCGCCACCGACGAGCTTCATGACCTCCTCGCTCAACGCCGGCGAGCACAGCGGTCCCGCGGCAATGACCACGTGGCCCTCGGGGATTTGGGTAACCTCGCCGTGAACGACCTCGATATTGGGGCGGGCGGCAACCTCGGCCTCAACGAGCTCGGAGAACTTGACACGATCGACCGCCAGGGCTCCACCGGCGGGAACAGCCGCGCGATGAGCGCAATCGAGCAGCACCGAGCCCATACGCTCGAGCTCGGCCTTTAGCAGGCCGGCGGCGGAATCCGGACGCGTCGACTTAAACGAGTTGGAGCAGACGAGCTCGGCCAGGTGATCGGTATGGTGGGCCGGAGAGCTCACCTGGGGGCGCATCTCGCACAGCTTTACGGCAAAACCGCGATCTGCCA
>CAKUCJ010000307.1 GCA_934643435.1 uncultured Collinsella sp. | reverse complement strand
TTACGAAAAGGTCGAAGATCTCGACTCGATGTGTTCCTCCCTTGCTGACAAACTTGGAGAAACGGGCTATAACACCGCCATTGAAATAGCAAAGCAAAACGCTAATCAGAAGAATCTTGTCGCAACGACCGATGCAAGCAATATCGAGCAAAGACTTCAAGAGCAGCCCGCATTTGTTTCAAGCTCCTCCTATGAGGTACAAGATCCCAACTTGAAATCCCTCTATCCAGACATGCTCTGCTTTTCCGTTCAGAACAACACAGGAAAGGATATGAAAAACGCAACGGTCGCCCTTACCGCATGGGACTGCAACAACATGCCCGTCGTCATTACCGATACGACATCCATCGGAAGTGGCGATTACATCGCCTTAGTAAACTGTTCAGATATCAATCTGCCCAACGGCCAGGCCTCCCCTTCTAATTATGGACTTCGACTCCGCGACCCATCAATCTCGGGGGTGCAGATTGCTTCGTTCAAGGCAATCGTCAAAGACGCAACCTTCTTCGATGGCAGCACCTGGGAAAACCCGCTCTATGATGCTTGGACTAATATTTACGAAAACAAGCGCCTTCAATAGAGTCAAATTCAGCAGTTGATGATGCGCCTCGGCGGCATGCCATCCAGTCAGCCTCGCTCAGTTTGAATACGAATTTCTCAAGCTTGCCCATTGTCCCCGCTCTCTGCCATCTTCGAAAATAGCAGAGAGCGGCTTCCAAAGAGAGGCTTCATTCTCGATTATTGGGTCACCACGCTGCGGAACGCACGCAGTCTGAATCCAGAAAAGAAACGATGTCCTCTATAGACTACATGCTTGGAAAACAAGCATATAAATAAGCCCGAAAATCAAATCTATCCTCAATTCATGTGCTCCGACTTCACTCGGAGCACATGTCCCCCAGCAAAAACTCAAGATCCCGTTGACGAATTGGGGCCCGGGTGGCTCGTCACCAACATCCTCGCCTCCCGCATCACACTCAAGTAAACGGCATGCTCTAGTCAAAACAATCCCCAGGGAACGGAGGGCCGCATCGAGAGTGGATAATCTCCCACTTTTGGCCTGTATCTTGGCCAAAAGTGGGAGATTATCCACTCTCGTGCGTTGTGCGTCTGAAAATCCACTCTCGTGCGTCCGGAAATCCACTCTCGCTTCTCTGCCACTATGGACCACATGAGTTGCGGTGAAATAGTTCCTGGATACGCCACACGGGGGTCAGCCAGGAACTATTTCACCGCAACTCATTGAGGGAATGAGTTAGAGGGCGCCGAGGAGGATGGCGTAGGTGGTGGATTCGCCGAGCTTGAGCTCGTCGCCGGGGTTGAGCCGGGCAGCGCGGCCGGGCTCGACCTGGGTGCAGACGCTCGTCGCGCCGCTTACCACCACGGTGCCGTTGGTGGACGACAGATCCTCGACGTACCAGGCATTTTGGTCATCGCACCAAACGCGGGCATGACGGGCCGAGACGTCGTCGCCAACATCGGTGATATCGCCCTCGCCCGTGGCCAGCGCTCCGATCTCCACGCCCTGCTCGCTCGGCTGGATCCAGCGCGGGGCGCTTACCACGTAACCGTTTTGCACGCGCAGCAGGCCCAGCGGGTGCGCGGGCGCCGCCTCATGCCCGCCCGCGACCGTCGAGGTGCTCAGCGAACGCGGGGTCGACGTGGCGCCACCGCAAGTCGCATGTGCATAGTCGATGGCATAGGTCACCGAGGTTCGAACATCCGCCGAGCATCCGACGGCGACAAACAGCACCAGCACGGCCTCGGCGCGCTCGGCGGGCATAAGCTCCGCCGCCTGCGACAGGCGCTCGAGCGCATTGCGGTAGAGATTCGTATCCTGGTGGCATTCCTCGAGCGCCCGCACCATAGGCTCGCCGGCGGGCCCGCACACCATGTTGGTTATCGCCATGGCATCCATGGGATTGCGACGGCGCAGGGCAAGATGCGACATGATGCGCGCGGCCGAGGTGCCGTAATCGGCAAAATAGCGCTGCTGGAGCGTGCCGACCGGAGCGCGCACGATAAAGCGTGAAACCCAGGAGCGATCGGCGGCACGACTTTGCGGGCTGCGGCCGTCGGCGAGCGGGCGGCTCGAGAGCACCAGGCCGCATAGCTCGATATGGCTCAGGTGCGCCGCGCGCTTAAAGATGTCGAACATGGCTCCGCACGGGGTGAGCTCAGTTTGAGATGCCATGGCCTAGACCTCCTTGGTCGTTGAACTCGTATCGGACGGCGCCTCGTTCGCCCCAGCAAAGGCGCGAGCTGCCGCGGCCCCACCGGCAAGCGGCGTCGCCGTCTGGGTTTTTGCGCGTCGCGGCGCCGCGACGGGAAGCTCAAAGGCAAAGCCCATCGCCAGCAAAAACCACGTGAGCGCGTATGTTGCAATTAAGGC
>CAKUCJ010000306.1 GCA_934643435.1 uncultured Collinsella sp. | reverse complement strand
CGCGAAGCGGTACGTTGCAGTTCGTCTAAGTATAGACCGCCACCGCCGCAACGTTATGAAGCCGTGATAGATTAAGTCCATCGCAATGAATTACGACATCCGGTGCGGCTTGGCTGGCTGCTCGGCGCGCCCAAGGAGGCACTATGGAATACGGATCATTCCAGGCAGAGGAGTTTGGCGACCTGCAGCGCCTGGTCGACGGGCTGTTTTACGACCGCCATGCCATCGACCGCCTGGACCTGATTGTGCAAGCTGAAATCTGCGATCTCGCACCCGACCTCATGGAAATCGTCAACCTTTTGCCGCCCGGCTACTACGACCGCCAGTCACTTTGTGACCAGCTCAACTCCGCCTTGGCCGCCCACGGCTGGGGCGCCGTCTACGGAACGGTGGAATAGCCTAGTCATTGGGGCCAGTGTGCAAAAAAGGCAAATATGAGTACTGTTACCTTTTTAGTAGCAGCGATTCAGGCCCCAAATCGGCATTTTTGCACCTGAATTTCCTTTCCGAGCAGCAGCTATCGCCAAATTCGAGTCATGCGATTACTCATTAACGTACAGATTGCATGATTATGTCCATTATTTTTCGCACGTAAAATGAAACGCCGTTTGTGACAGTACTCACAAACGGCGTTTTTTGACCACAGGGGTTTCCGACGGATACCAAACACTGCTCTAAACCGCATTTTGCACGCGCTCGAGTCGGTGCCAAACCTAGTTTTGCGCTCTTACTCGTCTTTGGGCTCGGGGTGTTTGCAGACCACGCTCATGTAGATCATGCCGAGCACGGCGGCGGTGACCGAACCGGCAAGGATGGCGGCCTTGGCAGCCAGAACCTCGAACTGAGCCGTCGGGAAGGCAAGACCACTGATGAGAATCGACATGGTAAAGCCGATACCGCCCAGAATGCCCACGCCGGCGATCATGTGCCAGTTGACGTTGTGCGGCAGCTCGGAAATCTTAAGCTTGACCAGCGCGAACGTCATGCCAAAGATGCCAATCGGCTTGCCCAGCAGCATACCAAAGTACACACCGAGCGTCACCGGATCGGTCAGCAGCATGCTCATGTCCACGCCCACCAGGCGAACCTGCGCGTTGACAAAGGCAAAGATCGGCAGGATCACAAAGTTGACCGGCGTGGAGATCAGGCGCTCCATGCGGATGAGCGGCGGGGTCACGCGGTGCATGACGCGCTCGACCTTGGTGGTCGAGACGGTAAAGTCGTGCTGGCCCAGGATGTGCGCCTCGTCGTCGTAGCGGTCGTCGAGCAGCGGCAGGCACTCGCCCAGCCAATCGGTGAGGCTGTCGAGCTTGACGCCGCACTTAGCCGGGATGGTAAAGGCCAGGATGACGCCGGCGAGCGTGGCATGCACGCCGCTCTTGAACATGCAGAACCACAGCAGCAGGCCCAGCACCGTATACGGAGCCAAGCGGTAGTGCTGCGTCTTGTTGAGCCACACGAGCGCGCAGGTCACAACCGCAGCGGCGCCCAGCCAAAACGGATTGGGGCTCTGGCCGTAGAAGATGGCGATGGCGGCGATGGAGATCAGGTCGTCGGCGATGGCGAGCGTCGAGAAGAACACGCGCACGCCGTTGGGCACGCGGTTGCCCAAAAGCGATAGCACGCCCAGCGCGAAGGCAATGTCGGTTGCCATGGGAATGGCCCAGCCATTGCGGGCGCCGGCATGGTTAAAGATGAGGTAGATGCAGGCGGGAACGACGACGCCGCCCACGGCGGCCAGCATGGGAAGCATGGCCTGGCGCGGGTTTTTGAGCTCGCCGACCGTCATCTCGTACTTAAGCTCAATGCCCACCAGCAAAAAGAAGATCGCCATGAGGAAGTCGTTGACGAAAAGCTCGACGGTGAGGCCGGCCGTAAAATGCCCTAGGCCCACGTACAGCGGGGTCTCCAAAAAGTGATGGATGGACTCGTAGGCATCGGTGTTGGCGCAGATGACGGCGGCGATAGCGGCGATCACCATAACGGCGGCGGAAATCGTGCCGTTCTCGGCGATGCGCTCCCAAATGTCGTGGCGCTCAAAACGCTTGCGCTCACGGACGTTGAACAGCTGCTCGGGTGCTGCCATGGGCGGCTCCTTTCACGGGAAGGTTCCCGTCTTAAAAAAGCACGGCCCGCCCAAGTGGCGGCGCCGCGCTCTAACGTATTACGCTTGCATCTAGCCTACCCTGCACGACAAGCACGCAGGCGTGGCCGAAAAGCGGAACCACAGGTTGAACATTATTTGCTCAACGGCGCGGGCGCGCCTGTCCAAGAGACGACGCAGCGCCGTGCACAAAAAACGACCGGAGCGCGGGGCGTCCGCGATCCGGTCGTCGGTGTTAGGTCAAAAGAACCTAGCAGGCGGCCATGATGGGGGCAGCGACCTGCTTCTT
>CAKUCJ010000305.1 GCA_934643435.1 uncultured Collinsella sp. | reverse complement strand
GCCCACTTCTCAGAGGAAGGCACCCGCCCGGAGGCGGCCCCAGCGCGAGACCGTCCCGGATGCTATTCGTTGTCGCCGGCGGTCATTTGGGTTGCGGAGAGTGCGCCGTCGGCTGCGGTTGCGGCAGCGGCGTCGGGCCAGACCCAGTCGGTGAAGGCCGGGTGATCGTAGCCTTCGTCGCAGGCGAACTCAAAGGCCTCGGTGCGGAAAGCCTCCCACTCGTTGATCTGCTCGGCAAACTTGTCGGCATCGACCATGCGCAGCACGTCGGCAGCCAGGGCCCAGCGGTCCATGTTGTTCAGGCGCAGCATGTCAAACGGCGTGGTCGTGGAGCCCTTCTCCTCGTAGCCGTGGACGCGGAAGGCGTCGTGGCCGGGGCGGCTCCAAATCAGGCGGCGAATCGTGCCGGCATAGGCATGGAAGGCGAAGAGAACGGGCTTCTCGCCGCAGCCGAAAAATTCAGCCCAGCGCTCGTCGCTGATGGCCTGGTCGTTTTCGCAGACGTTCTGGATCTTGAGCAGGTCGACCACGTTGACGAACCATACCTTGATGCCCAGCTCACGTAGCATGTCGGTTGCGGCCAGAGCCTCGAGCGTCGGAACGTCACCGCAGGTGGCAACGACGACGTCGGCCTCGGCGAGCGAGTCGGCGGTCGATGCCCACTCCCAGGTCGCAACGCCCTCGGCGAGCTCGGCCTTGGCCTCGTCGACCGTCTGGAAGGTCGGGGCGGGCTGCTTGCCGCAGAAGATGGCGTTGACGCAGTCGGTGGACTGGTAGACGCGCTCGGCCACGGCAAGGGCCATGTTGGCGTCGGCCGGATAGTAGGCGTTTACGATATGCGTATCGTTGGCCTTGTTGAGCAGCAGGTCGATAAAGCCGGGGTCCTGGTGCGAGAAGCCGTTGTGGTCCTGACGCCAGACGTGGCTCGACAGCAAAATGTTAAGACCACTGATGGGGGCACGCCACGGAATCTCGCGCCTGGTGGCCTCGAGCCACTTGCAGTGCTGGTTGACCATGGAATCGACCACATGGACAAAGCTCTCGTAGGAGCTCCACACGCCGGAGCGGCCGGTGAGCACGTAAGCCTCGAGGAAGCCCTCGCACTGGTGCTCGGACAGCTGCTCGACGACCTTGCCGGAACCAGCCAGCAGCTCGTCGTTGGCCTCGTCCTCGTAGAAGCCAGCATCCCACTGCTTCTTGGTCACCTTGTAGGCAGCCTGCAGGCGGTTGGACGCGGTCTCGTCGGGGCCGAAGATGCGGAAGTCGTCCATGTTCTTGGCCAGGACATCGGCGGTGTACTCACCAAAGACACGGGCGGCCTCGGTGGAGCCCCAGCCGTGACCCTTCTCGGCAACGGGAATCTCGTGGGCGTAGATGTCGGGCAGCTCAAGCTCGCGACGGACCTTACCGCCGTTTGCGTTGGGGTTGGCACCAATGCGCAGCTCGCCGGTCGGCATAAAGGCCGTCACCTCGGGGCGCACCTGGCCCTCAGGCGTAAAGAGCTCCTCGGGCTTGTAGGAACGCAGCCACTCGCGCAGCACGCGGAAGTGCTCGTGGGTGTCCTTGGCGCTCGCCAGCGGCACCTGGTGTGCACGCCAGGAGTCCTCGGTCTTCTTGCCGTCGATCTGCTTGGGGCAGGTCCAGCCCTTGGGCGTGCGGAACACGATCATGGGGTAGGCCGGACGAACAACGGTCTCGCCCGCGGCGGCCTGGGCCTGAGCGGTGGCCTTGATATCGCAGATCTCATCGAAGACCTGCTCAAACAGGGCGGCGAAACGCTCGTGGATGCTCGCGTGGCTCTCGTCGTCAAAGCCGGCGACAAAGAAGTGCGGCTTATAGCCCATACCCTCAAAGAACTTGGTGAGCTCCTCGTCGGACACGCGGGCGAGGATGGTGGGGTTGGCGATCTTGTAGCCGTTGAGGTGCAGGATCGGCAGAACGATACCGTCGGTTGCCGGGTTCACGAGCTTGTTGGACTGCCAAGAGGTGGCAAGCGGGCCGGTCTCGGACTCGCCGTCGCCCACCACGGCCACGGCCAGCAGGCTCGGGTTGTCCATGACGGCGCCGTAAGCGTGGCTGAGCGTGTAGCCGAGCTCGCCGCCCTCGTGGATGGAGCCGGGCGTCTCGGGCGCAAAGTGGCTCGGAATGCCGCCGGGATAGGAGAACTGGCGGAAGAACTTCTGCAGGCCGGCCTCGTCATCGGTGATGTCGGGACGAATCTCGCGGTAGGTACCGTCGAGCAGCGACTGGGCGGTACCGGCGGGACCACCGTGGCCGGGGCCCATTAGGAAGATGGCGTTCTGGTTGTGATCGGCGATGAGGCGGTTGACATGACCGAACAGGAAGTTGATGCCGGGCGTGGTACCCCAGTGGCCAACCAGGCGGTGCTTAACGT
>CAKUCJ010000304.1 GCA_934643435.1 uncultured Collinsella sp. | reverse complement strand
CGCGCCCTGCTGCTCGATCCCGCCAACACGGCGATGGGCGATACCTGCGAGCTGCTGCTCTACGAGGCCGCGCGTGCCCAGCTGGTGCACGAGGTCATCGCGCCCGCCCTTGCGGCCGGCAAGGTGGTCCTGTGCGACCGCTTCTACGATTCCACGACCTGCTACCAGGCGTTTGCCGATGGCCTCGATCGCCAGATGGTACGCGACGCCAACAACCTGGCTGTCGCCGGTACGCATCCGGCGCTCACGCTCGTCTATCACATCACGCCCGAGCAGGCGGCGCTGCGCATGGCGGCCCGCGGTGCGGCCGATCGCATGGAGGCCAAGGGCATGGCCTTCCAGGAGCGTGTCTATCAGGGATTTTGTGCCATTGCTGCCGAGGAGCCAGACCGCGTAAAGCTCATCGACGCCGCTGCGTCGATCGCAGACGTCTTCGCGCAGACGGTCGAGCTGGTTCGTGCGCACGGCCTTGACATTCCCCAAGATGCTGTCGCCGCCGCGCTCGCCCAGGAGGCTGAGTAACATGGCCCCCGCTCAGGCAAGCCTGCTCGCCAAGCTCGACACCCAGGAACGCGTGCGCGACTTTTTGACCAACGCCATCGCAAACGGCCGCGCATCGCACGCCTACCTGTTCTTGGGCGCGCCCGGCGCCGGTAAGCTCGACGCCGCATGGGCGCTTGCCCAGGCATTCCTGTGCGAGCGGGACGGCTGTGGTTCGTGCGACAGCTGCGTGCGCGTTGCCCGCCATACGCATCCCGACGTGCACTATTACACGCCCGAAAGTGCTACGGGCTATCTCATCGCGCAGACCCGCGAGCTGCTCGACGACGTGCCCTTGGCGCCCATCCGCGCCAAGGCTAAGGTCTACATCATCGACCGTGCCGAGCAACTGCGCGCCAACACCGCCAACGCACTGCTCAAAACACTCGAAGAACCGCCCGAGGGCGTCATGTTCATCCTGCTGGGCACCTCGGCCGACGTAATGCTGCCCACCATTGTGAGCCGCTGCCAGTGCGTGCCGTTTCGGCTGGTATCGCCCGCCGTCGCCGCGCAGGCCGTGAGCCGCGCCACCGGCCAGGACCTCGCGCGTTGCCGCATGGCCGTCGCCGTGGCGGGAAGCCCCACGCGTGGTATCGAGTTCCTTAAGAGCGCCGAGCGCCAGGATGCCCGCCGCCAGATGGTCCGCGCCATCGACTCGCTCATCGCCGCCGACGAGGCCGACGTGCTCAGCCGCGCCAAGTCGCTCATCGTTGCCGTCAAGGCGCCGCTCGCCGAGGTCAAGTCCACGCAGGAAAAGGTGCTCGAGCAAAACGCCGACTACCTGTCGCGTGGAGCATTGAAGCAGCTTGAGGACCGCAACAAGCGCGAACTCAACGCGCGCGAGCGTTCGGGTATCATGGAAGCGCTGGCGAGCGCGCGGACGCTCATGCGTGACGTGCTGCTGACGCTTCAGGACGAGGCGGCCGACGTGGTGAACGAGGACGTGCGTGACACAATCGGGCGGCTTGCCGCCGCGACGAATGTTGCGGGTGCCACCCAGGCGCTCGAGGCGGTCGCAGCCGCCGAGCGCAACATCGCCAGAAACGTTACTCCCCAGCTGGCCATCGAGGTCATGCTGTTCGATATCAGGAAGGCACTGAAATGCCGTTAGTCGTACCCGTTAAGTTTACCTACGCCTCGCGCGACCTGTGGTTCGACCCGCAGGATCTGGATATCCTCGAGGCCGATTATGCTATTTGCTCCACCGAGCGCGGAACCGAGATCGGCCTGGTCACGGCCGATCCCTTCGAGGTGCCGCAGGACGAGATCGGCCAGCCGCTCAAGCCCGTGCTGCGCGTGGCGAGCGACATCGACCTGCAGCTTGCCGACGACCTGGCCATCCAGGGCGACGAGGCCATGGTCGATTTTCGCCGTCTGGTCAAGGAGCTCGACCTCGAGATGAAGCCGGTCGGCGTCGAATATCTCTTTGGCGGCGAGAAGGCCGTGTTCTACTTTGCGGCCGAGGAGCGCGTCGATTTTCGCCAGCTCGTCAAGAACCTGTCCTCGACGCTGCATATTCGCGTTGATATGCGTCAGATTGGCGTGCGCGACGAGACCCGCCTGGTGGGCGGCTATGCCCAGTGTGGCCAAGAGCTCTGCTGCACGCGCTTTGGCGGACAGTTTGAGCCGGTTTCGATCCGCATGGCAAAAGAGCAGGACCTGCCGCTCAATTCGTCCAAGATCAGCGGCGTCTGCGGCCGCCTGATGTGCTGCCTGCGCTACGAGTTCGAGGCGTACAAGGACTTTAAGAGCCGCGCGCCCAAAAAGAAGACGCTTATCGATACGCCGCTCGGCAAGGCACGTATCCAGGAATACGACACCCCGCGCGAGCAGCTGGTGCTGCGCCTGGAGAACGGCAAGGTCTT
>CAKUCJ010000303.1 GCA_934643435.1 uncultured Collinsella sp. | reverse complement strand
CCCGGTGTCATTAAAAACACGAGCATGGTGCAGATGAGCATAAACGTTGTCGATCCCGTATCGTACATTCGCTCCCCCTTGGTCGCATGAACGTTGTCGGCGCTCATGATGGAGCTGAAGGGCAACTGGTGTAGACCAGATACGGCGTTGTTAAACGCTGCGTTGTCGAATGGAAACGGTGCCGCAATCTTGGAAACGGCACGGCAACGGGCGCGAAACGAACGGGAAACGTGCGGGCGAAAGGGGCGCGCCCGGCCCGGCCCCGGCTAGCGCCGAAACAGCTCGCGGGCGCGGTCGCGAAGGTTGGTAGCTCGGATGACGCCTTCGTAGCGGTTAATGCGCAGGCGCGGGAAGGCGTTGAAAAAGCGCAGGTCACGACGGCTGAGCGACACGCTCGGCACCGGACGACTCGTGCGCTTGCCGGCGCGGCGACGACTAAGCGACGGGCGCGGCATGCTCGGTGCGGCATCGGCAACGCGGCGAGCGGCAAGCGCCAGACCGCGAGCGCCGTCCGAGATAAACGTCGGCACCGAGGCCTTCTCGCGCAGGGCATCGAGTGCCGCATCGCCCAGCTCTGCCAGCCACGCGTTAATAGCACGACCGCGGATATGCGTCTGAGACACCGAATCGATCGCCGAGTCGGGAATGCGCTCGAGCATGGAGTCCGAGGCATCGGCGAGCGATTCGTTGATGCGGTCGGCAAGGTCGGCGCGAACACGCTCGAGCTGGTCGGACAGACGGCGCCAGCTCGCCAGCGAGCACAACGCGTCCACGATCATCGCAACGGCAACGGCAAAGGCCGCCAGCCGCACGATCAACACCGGCAGATGGCCGAGCAGCCCCAGCAGCGCCGGCTCCACCAAACGACAAATGCACAGGGCACCCAGGCCAAACGCACAGGCCCAGTACAGGCAAATGCGCCCATGCAGGTTAAACGGCAGATGCGAATAGTCCCAAAACCGGGCGCCCGTCGTTTTCTCCAGCAACACGCCCACGCTGTATTCGATCACGCTGCATACGAGCGCCGCGGCGACAAACTGACTCGAGGCATCCGGAATCCTGCGCAGCAGCAGCCAACAGGCAATGCCGCCCGCGCCATAGATGGGGCAGCACGGCCCCAGCAAAAAGCCGCTGTTGGCAAAGCGTCCGTGGTTGAGCATGGCGCAGACCGTCGACTCCCATGCCCAGCCGCAAAGCCCGTAGAAGGCAAACGAGAGCACCAACGCCGAGAGCGGGCAGGCGGCAAGCGTCGCGCCGTCAAATGCCATGTCGATCGCAGTTCCCACCGTCTACCCTCTCCTCTTCTCGCTCGATTCTTTACACACGCCATCGTTCGCGCCGCCTTTGCGCGGCAGACGACCGGCAACCGTCTCGCGCAGCGCGCACCATTTATCGGCCAGGCACACAATCCATGCCTCACGACACGTCGGCGGCACCGGCACCAGCGGAAACATATGGCGCGCGATAATATTCCGCTCGCGCGGCGTCAGCTCAAAATCTTCCTCGGCACGCGTCAGGGCAAAAAACGGGTGGCGAAAGCCATGCAGCCGATGGCTTGGGTCGGGATCGTGCCAGTCATAGAGAAAGTAATCGTGCAGCAGGGCCCCGCGCAGCAACGAGGCGCGATCGACCGAGACACCGACGCGGCCCAGGCGCTCGGCAAAGGACAGACTTGCCCGCGCCACCGAGGTCACATGTGCATAGACCGTCACATCGCCATGCTGGATAAACTCGCGCGTCAGGTCCAAACGGCCCGCCTGTGCCAGTTGACGGGCAGCATGGTCTACTTCGCACGCGATTTTCTCGGCACGAACGGCATCGGACATGCTGCCTCCTTCCAGCGACTCACGGCGACAAGCCACAGCCTGTGCACAATCGATAAAAACATCATGGAACACATCAGTATGGCATCGGACAAAACGTTTTGCCCCACCAGTTGGCGAATTACCGCGCCGCCGTCACATATCAAACGCCAAAATGTGCGAGACTGTCTTGTGCAATTGTGCCGGCCGAGGGAGCGCCGGCGCTCGATTCGCATGGAGTAACCCACAACGATGCTGCTTACGCAAACGACAACGCCCGAGGACGTCAAGGCTCTCGACCGCGCCGAGCTTCCGCTGCTCTGCGGCGAGATCCGTCAGGCAATCCTCGAAAGCTCCGCCGCCGTCGGCGGGCACGTTGCCCCCAACCTGGGCGTCGTTGAGCTTACGGTTGCGCTTCATCGCGTGTTTAACTCCCCCATCGACAAGATTGTCTTTGACGTTTCGCACCAGACCTACGCCCACAAGGCGCTGACTGGGCGTGCGTACACTTATATCGATCCGGAGCGTTATGGTGAGGCTTCTGGCTTTGCCAATCCCGACGAGTCCGAGCACGACCTGTTCGCCATGGGCCACACCTCCACATCGGTGAGCCTGGGC
>CAKUCJ010000302.1 GCA_934643435.1 uncultured Collinsella sp. | reverse complement strand
GATGCAGAGAGTCGGAAGATAGGCATCCAGGTCATCGCCGAGGATTCCGGCGAGGACCTCTTTGTAGCTGACGCTAAGCCCAACAGAGACGAAATTGAAGCGGCGGTCTATGGCGCTGAAGACAGAATTCCCGGAAACACAGTTTCCAAATTGGAAGAAAAGCTTAGGCGCAGCAAAAACCAAATCCGCAAACAAGCAAACAAGGCCCGCCACGCCGATGCCTTGCGCTACGTTTCCGAGCAATCGGTCGACATCCTTAAAGATATGGTTCCAGGCGTTCGAATCAAGTGCATCAAGGATGCTGGATATACGACGCTCGGCCAGATCATGTTTGGCAGATTGCGTGGGCGTAAAAGGCAGCCTTGGGACAACCATGATCAGAATTGGGAGCTAAGTCGGATTAACGGCATTAGCGAAAGCGCTGCCGACAGGATTGTCGAGGCCATTAAGCAGCAGGCCGACATGCTTGCAAAAAACGGCAAGATCAAACTGACCCCCGACAATAAAAAGCCAGAGGACACGGCGCTTCTCCAGGAAGTCTATAAGCACTTTGAGCTCGAGGAACTGCTCAACGAGGCCAAGGCAGCATCCGCACGCATCACCGAAGAGTTTTCGGAGCTGCAAGACCAGCTCATGCCGGCGCTCGATGCGTATGGCTGGCTTATTTGCAAAGACCGCGACACGGTTTACGACGCGTACAAAAAGCTCAACGATCTTACGAACGGTACCGAGCTCAAAAAGATCAACAGCTACGTCGGTCGCGACCTCAAAGAGCTGGACGAGAAAACGGTATGGGAGCTCTTCGGAGCCGACCCCATCCGCGTGTATAACCTGCTCGAAAAGCTAATTCCCGAGGCGTTTTCTTCGACTTCCAACGGCTATGGCCTGCCCGAGAAGCTCGCCAAGCGAATTAAAACGACGACGTTTGATACCACCGGGCTTAAGTCCGAACTTCGCACGTATCAAACATGGGGCGTCCGCTACATCTTGCACCAGGGCAACGTGCTGTTGGGCGATGAGATGGGCCTGGGCAAGACGGTCCAGGCAATCGCCGCGATGACCGCACTTAAAAACGAAGGTGCCAAGAAATTCTTAGTCGTTTGTCCTGCAAGCGTTCTCGAAAACTGGGTGCGCGAGGTGCGCAAACACAGCGACCTTACGTGCATTAAAATCCACGGACCCGCGAAGGACCTCCAGGCAAAGACATGGCTGGCGGGGCTGGATGTGGGCGTCACCAACTATGAGAGCACAAGCTATATTGAGCTGGACCCGTCGGTGAAACTCGACCTGGTCGTAGTCGACGAGGCCCATTACATTAAAAACCCAAGCTCCAAGCGAAGCATCAACACGCTCAACTTGTGCAAGCAGGCTAAGCACGTGCTATTTATGTCGGGCACGCCGCTCGAGAATAAGGTCGACGAGATGATCGGGCTCGTGTCGCATCTCAACAAAAAGGCTGCGCGCGAGGCGAGGAAACACGCCAGCAGATTTAGTTCGGCGGAGTTTAGAGACGCGCTGGCGCCGGTTTACTACCGCCGCAAGCGCGAGGACGTGCTCTCGGAGCTGCCCGACCTTATCGAAAATAACGAGTGGTGCCAGATGGGGTCTTCGGAGCTCCAGCAATACTATCTAACCCTGCGGATGCGAAACCCGATGCAGATCCGTCAGCTGTCGTGGAATGCCCCAGACCCCAGCGACTCGTCCAAGCTCAAGCGTCTGCGCGAAATCGTTGCCGACGCCAAGGACGAAAACCGCAAGGTCCTGGTGTTTTCGTTCTTCCACGACACCATCGACGTGGTGCGCTCGGCGTTTGGAAGTGCTTGCTACGGCCCCATCAGCGGCTCTGTCCCACTCGATAAACGCCAGAAGATTATCGATGCATTTGACGCCGCGCCCGCGGGCTCTGTGCTGGTGGCGCAGATTCAGTCGGGCGGCACGGGACTGAATATTCAATCGGCAAGCGTCGTCGTGCTCTGCGAGCCGCAGTACAAGCCCTCGATTGAAAACCAGGCCATTTCGCGCGCGTACCGCATGGGCCAGTCGCGTAACGTGCTGGTCTATCGTCTGCTGTGTAAGGACACGGTGGACGAGCGTATCATGTCGATCCTCGATCGCAAGCAGGGTGACTTCAATGCCTTTGCAGACAAGTCAACTGCCGCCGAAGCCGACATGCAAAACGAACTCGAGGTCAAACAAGAACAGCTCAACGCCATGTTCGACGAAGAGATCAAACGCCTAGAAAGCCTCATGCCCTCCCTCGCCGACCTCGATTTGCCGGAGGAATAAGGACGCTCGCCTTGCCTCCCCCATGTAACAACCCTGTAAATCATAGCGGCGCACTCGAGTTTTACCGTGATGCGGTCGCGCCTGGCGCTCCACTGTGCTAAAGTATCCCGAACGTTCAAACGACTACGAGGGGGACCTAGAAGATGGCAC
>CAKUCJ010000301.1 GCA_934643435.1 uncultured Collinsella sp. | reverse complement strand
CATGTCGAGGCCCTGCGCCGCGCCGTTCCGGGCTGCATCGAGAAGGTCGAGTGGCAGTGCGAGGACCAGCTGACGATCACCGTTAAGCTGGACCGTCTGCCCGAGGCCGTCCACTACCTGTACTATGAGCGCTACGGCTGGATTCCCGTGATCGTCGGCAACGACGAGCGCAGCCTGTGCGGCCGCTACGCCGTGTACTACCTCATCTCCATGGAGGGGGAGGACCCCGGCTGGGTGACCGTGCGCACCGAGGTCGATCCCGCCAAGATGACGTTCCCGTCCGTGACGCCGTTCGTTCCCGCCTGCGTGTGGGGCGAGCGCGAGCTGCGCGACATGTTTGGCCTGATTCCCGAGGGGCTGCCCGATCGTCGCCGCCTGGTGCTGCCCGATGATTGGCCCAGCGGCCTGTACCCGCTGCGCAAGGACTCCATGGACTACCGCTTCCGTCCCGCCCCTGCGAGCGACATGGAAAACTACGAGTTCTTGGCCGATACCAAGGGCAAAGAGACCACCCTTGTCCCCATGGGACCGCTGCACATTACCTCCGACGAGCCCGGCCATTTCCGTCTGTTTGTCGAGGGCGAGACGATCGTCGACGCCGACTACCGTCTGTTCTACGTGCACCGCGGCATGGAAAAGGTCGCCGAGACGCGCCTGAACTATGACGCCGTAACGTTCCTCGCCGACCGCATCTGCGGCATCTGCGGCTGTGCCCACTCGGTGGCCTATGCCGAGGCCGTCGAGCGCGCCCAGGGCATCCATGTCCCGCCGCGCGCCCAGTACATCCGCGCCATTATGCTCGAGGTTGAGCGCCTGCACTCGCACCTGCTCAACATTGGCCTGGCGTCGCACTACACCGGCTTCGACTCCGGCTTCCAGCAGTTCTTCCGCGTCCGCGAGAAGTCCATGGACCTGGCCGAGAAGCTCTCCGGTCACCGCAAGACCTATGGCCTCAACGTGATCGGCGGCGTGCGTCGCGACATCCTGGCCGAGCAGAAGCTCTCCACGCTCACGACCATCCACCAGCTGCGCTCCGAGGTCACCGAGCTCGTCGATGTGCTGCTCTCCACGCCCAACTTTATCGAGCGTACGAGTGGCATCGGCATTCTGGATCGCAAGATCGCCCGCGACTTCTCGCCGGTCGGTCCGCTCATGCGCGGCTCGGGTTATGCCCGCGACGTGCGTTTTGACCATCCCTTCGATGGCTATGCCGATCCCGACATCCAAAAGATGCATGCGGCTACGGCCGACACCTGCGATGCCTTCGGCCGTACCGCCGTGCGTATCCAGGAGGTCTACGATTCGATCGACATGATCGAGACCATGCTCGAGAACTGCCCGTCGGGCCCCATCCTCACCACGGATTGGGAGTACACCCCGCATAAGTACGCCATCGGTGCCACCGAGGCGCCGCGCGGCGAGGACGTGCACTGGGCCATGCTCGGCAACAACCAGAAGTGCTACCGCTGGCGCGCCAAGGCCGCCACGTACAGCAACTGGCCGGTCCTGCGCTATATGTTCCGCGGCAACACCGTGGGCGACGCGGCGCTGATCGTCGGCTCGCTCGACCCGTGCTACTCCTGCACCGACCGCGTGACGGTGACCGACGTGGCCGCCAAGCGCGACCACGTGCTCGACAAGGAGCAGTTCGAGAACGTCTGGCGCGACAAGTCGCCGCTTGCGGGCGAGGGCACCATGGCCGCTCCGCTCGATGAGGAGGCGCTCTAATATGCTGAAGCTTTGGAAGGTCAATGCGAAGGCGGGCGACGCGACGGTCAAGTACCCGTTTGCGCCGTTCCCCACCAACAAGGACATGCGCGGCAAGCCCGAGCACAACGCGGAGCTCTGCATCGCCTGCGGTGCCTGCGGCGTGGCGTGCCCGGCCGATGCCATTCGCATGGACACCGACCTTGCGGCCGATACCATCACCTGGTCGATCGACTACGGCCGCTGCATCTTCTGCGGCCGCTGCGAGGAGGCCTGCCCCATGGAGGCCATCAAGCTCACCGAGGAGTTTGAGCTGGCCGTCATGAGCAAGGACGACCTTACGAGCAAGAGCGTCTATACGCTCGAGCATTGCTCGCGCTGCGGCAAGCCGTTCGCCCCGCACAAGGAGATCGACTACGCCAAGCGCCTGCTACAGGCGGCCGGCGGCATGGAGGCCGAGCAGGCCGCCCGCACCGTCGGTATGTGCCAGGAGTGCAAGCGCGAGCTCGACGCCCTGCGCGCCGCCTCGGCCGTAAAGACCGGTAACGCCGCCGGCATGGTTGCTAACGAGACACCCACGTCTGGCGAGCCCCAGGGTCCCGGTATGGAGTATCTGGGTGGCCACGGTGTGAACCCGGAGTATATCGACCGCGAGCTTAACCCCGATGCGCCCGAGATTCCCGCCGGTCCGGCGCCGGTCGAGGGCATCATCATGGATCTCGATAAGAAGGAGGAGTAACCATGGC
>CAKUCJ010000300.1 GCA_934643435.1 uncultured Collinsella sp. | reverse complement strand
TTACCACGAGGAGCCCGTCTCCACGCTCGTCGGCGGCGACTTCGCGCTGTAGTCTACTGCGCATCGCATCATCTTCGATGTTTTAAAGGGTCGGAAGCACGCTTCCGACCCTTTTTCTATTCCTCGTCAACCTGCCCTGGACAGTTAGTTCAGATACGTATTTATTTAAAGCCCCAAAGAGCCGTTCGGAGCTTTCTGAGCTCCCCGGCAGACGCTATGCCGCCCAAAACTCATCGTTTTCGAGCATTACCGCTGCACATTTACCCTCAAATCATCCTCGGAAGCCCTTAGAAACGTCTCGAATTCGCGATGCCTTATACGTATCTGAACTAACTGTCCAGCAGTTGTCGTCAACCCTCGCGGAAGAGCTCGATTTCCCGCAATCCCCTCAACCAATTCCTCCGACTTCATAACACTCAGCCGTTCATGGCACACAACACCCCACTGAGCGAAAAGAACGACGCGGCGACCGCGTTTCGCCAACGGCTTAGTACCTTGTAGTTATGACGACCGTGATTTCACATCTCTCCGCCCTCCGCGCGATTCGCCGCGCACGACGGGCTTACTCTGCGCTTCCGTGGGACCCCATCGACGTCGGACAGCAATCACAAGCTCTGGCTGGCTGCATCCCCAATAATGACGCCATAGACTTTGACGCGCTTTCGATGCTCGATGCCTGGAATGAAGACGATTCCGAACTGCTCGATCTTCTCGTTTCAAACGAAGACAACAGACGTCCCGACAAGCGACTTCTTCAGCATATTCTCTCTGCCCCGCTTCCCGAAGGGGCGATTATGCACATCGAGGCTGACATCTATGCCACATCCCCTGCCATGACGGCGCTGCTATGTTCCAAAAATGAATCGGTTGCCAAAACCTTAATGCTTCTCATGGAGCTGCTCGGAACGTATTCTCTTCCGCCCGAGGCAACCTACCCCATCGCCTATGACGACATCTGGCCCAAGGCCGACACCTTCGAAGCGACGAACGATCTCGATTGCCGGAGCGACCAGTCGGTGACCGAGCAGCAAAATGAAACCCGCTACGAACAGGCACACTACAAATGCGAGTCAGCCACGACCATCGAGGAGCTCGAGGCGATCGCACGGTTCGCAAAAAGCAGCTCATATACCTCGTTTCGCACAGCCGTCAAACTTGCCCGACCCGGATCTGCATCCCCAGCCGAATCCCTAATGTTTGCCGTTCTCGGAGCGCCCATGCGCTTTGGCGGATTCGGGTGTTGCAGCCTGCCCATGGGCGGCCTGCTACTCAACTATCGAGTCGACTTCGACACCCTTGCGGTCAACATGTCCTCGGGCATCCCCTACGCCATCTGCGACTTATATTGCCCGGCAGCCGGTGTCGACAACGAATACAACGGAATTGGGCATGAGCTTCAAAACACTCGCATCCACGATGGCAATCGAAATAATGGCCTCAAGGCAATGGGCATCCACGTCCTGGTTATCAATCGCGACCAAATGAAAGACCTTGTTGCACTCGAAGCCTTCGCCCAAACGATGCATCGACTCGCGGGAGTCCGATTCCGTTACCGTATCAAGGGCTATCGCAAGCGCCAGGCCGCTTGGCTCAACGCTCTGCGGGCCGGAATCGGCCTTGCGCCGGTCTAAACGGCGAATCGCCCGTGCGCCGTCGAGCAGGGCTGGACAGTTAGTTCAGATACGTATTAATAGACGCATTGAATTAGGATATTTACAGTCATCTCTATACCATTCGCCCTATTTGAAGGCCGGGTAGACTTCAAAACAGCGTCATATGGACTAACTGGAGCACCAATACAGCGCCGCGGCATCGAATTAGGCAATCCGGTGGCCCAAGCTTTATACGTATCTGAACTAACTGTCCACCTCGGCTTTTGACGGCCGTCCAAACGCACCCAAATAACCTCAATTGCCCACCATTTGACAGCAGCAACAGGGTCGCTCACCATAGCAGGCGACAAATCGACGAAAGGACAAACATGGCAGCTGCGCAGCCGCTTAAGATTCGCATGGTTGCCGGGCTTGGCAACCCGGGCGAGGAATATGCCGAGACCCGCCACAACGCCGGCTTTAAGGCAATCGACGAGCTGGCCCGTCAGGCCGGCGTCACGTACTGGAAAAACCAGGCCGGCGCCGAGGTCGCGCTCATCAACATCAACGACCCCGAGGAGGAGGGCGGCAAGCGCCAGATTGTGCTGGTCAAGCCGCAATCGTACATGAATACCTCGGGCGGCCCCATTTCCAAGCTCTGCCGCGAGTACAAGATCAAGGCCGAGGAGTTACTCGTGATCCATGACGAGCTCGATATTCCCGCCGGCGACGTGCGCGTTAAGGTTGGCGGCGGCCACGCCGGTCACAACGGACTGCGCTCGATTATCGACAAGATGGGCAGCCGCGACTTTAGCCGCATCCGCACCGGTATCGGCAACCCTCCCGGCAAGATGGCCGTCGC
>CAKUCJ010000299.1 GCA_934643435.1 uncultured Collinsella sp. | reverse complement strand
TAGCCCCTGTGCCTGCGTAAACTTTCCCATCCTTTGTGTGGAATCGCAGGTCAGGGGCTCATCTTTTAGCGCGATATATTGCACTTTTTGCGGGTATCGTCTAACCTATGGAGCCGCGATTGGGCATTTTGTACGTTTTACGTGCTAAAATGCCAAATATTGAATCAGATATAACCCAACTATTTGGAGGTACGAATGGCACTCCCTCAGCTTACCGACGAGCAGCGTAAGCAGGCTCTTGAGAAGGCTGCTGCCGCACGTCACGCCCGCGCTGAGCTTCGCGAGCAGATCAAGAAGGGCGAGAAGTCCCTTGAGTCCGTGCTCAACTCCGATGACCCCATCGCTTCCCGCATGAAGGTTTCCACCCTCATCGAGTCTCTCCCCGGTTATGGCAAGGCCAAGGCCGCCAAGATCATGGAGGAGCTCGGCATCTCCGCTACCCGTCGCGTCCAGGGCCTCGGCGTCCGTCAGCGCGAGCAGCTCCTCGAGCAGCTGACCAAATAAGTGAGCGCTCAGGATTCAAAGCTCTTTGTGATTTCTGGACCGTCAGGCGCAGGCAAGGGCACGCTCGTCACTCGTGTGCGCGAGCGTCGCTCCAACCTGGGCCTGACGGTTTCGGCTACCACGCGAGCACCACGCAAAGGTGAGGTCGACGGCGTCAACTACTTTTTCCTGACGCGCGAGGAGTTCGACCGCCGCGTGGCAAACGGTGAGTTCGTTGAGTGGGCCGAGGTCCACGGCAACTGCTACGGTACGTTGGTGAGCGAGGTCCAGTCCAAGCTCGCTTCTGGCTCGTCCCTGATCTTGGAGATCGATGTCCAGGGTGCCCTGCAGGTTAAGGAGCGTTTTCCCGAGGCCGTGTTGATCTTTATCAAGCCGCCCTCGCTCGAGGTGCTTCGCGAACGCCTGGTTGGTCGCGGTACCGAGACGCCCGAGACGATTGAGCTGCGTATGGCAAACGCCGCCGATGAACTTGCCCTTGCCGACCGCTACGACGACGTCGTGGTGAATGACGATCTCGACCGCGCGACCGATGAGCTCGTTCGCGTTCTCGATATGCATGAAAGGATCTGAGGTCCGTGTCCGTTGTAAAGCCTTGCATTGACGATCTTCTGGAGAAGACCGATCACAACCGCTTCCTGCTCGCTTCGCTTGCCTCCAAGCGCGCCTGCGACATCAATAGCATGCTGCGTGGCCAGCACAACCGCGTGCTTGCCGTTCAGGATGTCGATGACATCACCATCGGCCTTTCTGGTGCCGATACCATTTCGATGGCCATGGACGAGATCGTCGACGGCGATATCTCCTACGACGAGGCCCGTTACGAGAAAGCGCTCGGCCACAAGGTTGCTGAAGCCTAAATGGCAGCTCGCGTCTGCCTGGTCCACTATCACGAGGTTGGACTGAAGGGCAAGAACCGCGCACATTTTGAGCATATCCTCATGGATAACATCAAGGCGGCTTTGGCCGCCTTTTCCGTGAATGCCGTGTCTCGAATTTCCGGTTATATCCTCGTGACCTTTAACGAGCATCAGGCCGATGAGGCGGCGCGTGTCATTCGTACCGTTCCCGGCGTTGCCCGTGTGTCCCTGGCATATCACACGAACCGCGACCCGCAGGAGTACTGCGCCGCCGCCGTGAAGGCGCTGCGCGAATTTGGTCCCTTTGATTCGTTCAAGGTGCATGCCAAGCGCTCCAACACCGACTATGAGCTCACCTCCATCGATATCAATCGTCAGGTGGGTGAGATTCTGTGTGAGGCGTTTCCCGATAAAAAGGTCCAGATGCACGACCCCGATGCGATGGTGCACGTGCTGGTGGTTCAGGGTAGCGTCTACGTGTACGTGCGCTCGGAACGCGGCGTGGGCGGTCTGCCGGTGGGTTCTGCCGGCAAGGTCGTGACGCTGCTGTCGTCGGGTATCGACTCGCCGGTGGCGACCTGGATGCTCGCGCGTCGCGGCGCGGTGTGCGTGCCGGTACATTTCTCCGGTCGTCCGCAGACGCCCGATACGAGCGAATATCTGGTGCAGGACATCATCCGTGCCCTTGAGCCGGGTGTCCAGATTGGACGCCTGTATGTGGTGCCGTTTGGTGATTGCCAGCGTGAGATTTCGGTCACCTGCCCCAGCAACCTGCGCGTGATCATGTATCGCCGCATCATGTATTCGGTTGCCGAGCGCATCGCGCATATCGAGGGCGCCAAGGCCATCGTGACCGGCGAGTCGCTCGGCCAGGTCGCCTCTCAGACGCTCGAGAACATCATGGCCGTCAACGAGGCCGTGAAGATTCCCGTATTCCGCCCGCTGATCGGTTCGGACAAACAGGAGATCATTGCGCGTGCCGAGGAGATCGGTACGTTCGACATCTCGACTGAGGCCGCGCCCGACTGCTGCACGCTCTTTATGCCGCGCCGTCCCGAGACGCACGCCAAGCTCGATGCCGTGCATGAGGCCTGGGAGCTGTTC
>CAKUCJ010000298.1 GCA_934643435.1 uncultured Collinsella sp. | reverse complement strand
AACTGGTGCGATGCCTCCAAGGCCGAGCGCATGATGGGCTGGAAGGCCCAGTACGACATCGCGGACATGTGCCGCGATAGCTGGAACTGGCAGAGCCACAACCCCAACGGCTTCGCTGACGCTGAGTAACCACTCCCCCGCGGTAGATTTTGAGCCCCGGTCTCACGTTGTGAGGTCGGGGCTTTTTTCATGGCATATAACCATTCACCGAAAATCGGCCAACTTTATAATCTTGCCTGTACATGTTTAAACAACTTGTCTACAATGAGCGTGTATGAATTGGAAGCTCGGAGGCGGACTGCATGCCCATCGGCAGGCCGGCCCCACAACAAGAAGGTTGGTGAGCGCATTCATGGAGCGTGCAAGCGGCGTCCTCATGCCCGTCTCATCTCTACCCGGCCCCTACGGAATCGGCGGTTTTGGCTGGAACGCCTATGACTTTGTCGACTTCCTCGCCTCGTGTAAACAACATTACTGGCAGATTTTGCCCCTCACGACGACCAGCTATGGCGATTCGCCCTACCAGTCGTTCTCGGCCCGCGCAGGCAACCCCAATTTCATCGATTTTGCCGAGCTTATCGAGGCAGGATATCTGGAGCAGCGCGATATCGACGGCGTGTACCTGGGTTCCGACCCCAGCAACGTCGACTACGGTGCCATCTTTGGCGGTCGCCGTCAGATTCTCGATCGCGCCGCCGAGCGCTTCGCTGCCGATAAACCGGCCGATTTCGACGACTTTATCCAGGCCAACAAGGACTGGCTCATTCCCTACTGCGAGTTTATGACCGTCAAGGAGGAGTGCGGGCTCAAGGCCTTTTGGGAGTGGCCCGCGGAACTCCGCACCCGCGGCGAGGCTTCCGCCAAGGTCTGTGCCGACCACCCGGCACGCATGCTCTACCACCAGATGACGCAGTACTTCTTCGACCGCCAGTGGAGCCGCCTCAAGGCCTACGCCAACGAGCGCGACATCCTCATCATCGGTGACCTGCCTATCTACGTCTCACGCGACTCCGTCGAGATGTGGGCCACGCCCGAGCTCTTTAAGATCGACGCCGCCGGCAACCCCGTCAGCGTCGCCGGCACGCCGCCCGATCAGTTCTCGGCTACCGGCCAGTACTGGGGCAACCCCATCTACGACTGGGACGCCATGGAGGCCGACGGCTTCTCCTGGTGGGAGGGCCGCATCCGCGCCGCGCTCGACATGTATGACATCATCCGCTTGGACCACTTCCGCGGCTTCGAGGCCTTTTGGGAGGTGCCATTCTCCTCGCCCGATTCGTCCTACGGTTCGTGGACGCAGGGTCCTGGCCTCAAGCTCTTCAAGACGCTCAAGGAAAAGCTCGGCACACTGCCCATCATCGCCGAGGATCTGGGCTTCCTTACCCCCGGCGTTATCGAGATGCGCGACACCACGGGCTTCCCCGGCATGAAGATCCTGCAGTTTGCCTTTGAGGGCACCAACTCGTACTACCTGCCGCACAACTACATTGCCAACACCGTCGCCTATGTGGGCACGCATGACAACGAGACGGCTCGCGGCTGGTTTGAGGGAACGGCCACCCCGCGCCAGCGCGAGCAGGCGGCTCTGTACACCCACCAGCAGGCAGGCGAGTCCATGGCCGACGCGCTCAACCGCACCATCGCCGCCAGCGTAAGCGACACCTGCATCTACACCATGCAGGACCTGCTCAACCTGGGCAACGAGGCACGCATCAACACTCCCGCAACCCTGGGCGGCAACTGGACCTGGCGCATGCTCGATGGCGCCATCACCCGCGAGCTCGAGCACAAGCTCACCGACTGGACCGAAACCTACTTCCGTATCCCGTCGGAAGCCGAAATCGAGCTTCCCCAATAGGAGCAACCGCGCCCGACCCCACCCCATCGTGTGGACGCGTTCGCTTTCCCCGCGCGAGGCTACCCCAATCCCCTCGCGCGGGCTTCTTTTGAATTTCTGACATGTAGTCAACTCACCACAGGAGGAAACATGCCCCGTATCGATCTCGCGGACCTCGCCGAGCAGTCCTTTGGCACTACGCTCGAGCAGCTCGACGACCGCCGCATTTACAAGCTACTCGTTAAACTCGTGCAGGAGCGCTCCGCTGCCTGCCCGCTCAACAACGGCAAGAAAAAGCTCTACTACATCTCTGCCGAGTTTTTGATCGGCAAGCTGCTTATCAACAACATGATTGATCTCGGCATCTATGACGAGATCAAGGAGCAGCTCACCGCGGCGGGCCACGACCTCAACAAGATCGAGGAGTTTGAAGTCGAGCCTTCGCTCGGCAACGGCGGTCTGGGCCGTCTGGCTGCGTGCTTCCTGGACTCTATCGCCACGCTGGGCCTGACCGGCGACGGCGTGGGCCTTAACTACCATTACGGCCTGTTCCGCCAGCGTTTTGTCGACAACCAGCAGAAGGCCGTCCCCGACGAGTGGCTCGGCGAGCAGGACATCCTAATCGATGACGACCGCTCCTACAC
>CAKUCJ010000297.1 GCA_934643435.1 uncultured Collinsella sp. | reverse complement strand
GTGGAGGAGCTCGTGGACGCCGGCGAGATTACGGCCGACGAGGCCCGCGTCCACCCCAACCGCTCGGTCATCACCCGTGCACTGGGCTCGGACCCTGCCATGTACGCCGATCACTTTACCCTGCATATCGAGGAAGGCGACCGCCTGATCCTGTGTTCGGACGGCCTTTCGAGCATGATCCCCGATAGCGATATCGAGAACATCGCCACGCAGTCCTCGACCGCGCAGATTTGCGTCGACAACCTTGTTGACGCGGCACTGGTCGCTGGCGGACACGACAACGTCACCGTGGTCGTCGTGGACCTGGTCGACGACGGCGTCATGCGCGAGGCGCAGCGCGTTCGCCGCCGCAACATCACCATTGCCGCCGTCCTGGGCATCGCTTTTGTGGTGGCGGCAGCCATCTGGGCCTACACGGGCGTCACCGGCTCGTACTACCTAGGCACCTACAAGAACACCGTCGCAGTCTACCGGGGCATACCCGGCAATCCGCTCGGCCTTAAACTGCACTGGCTCGATAGCACGACCACCATTAAGCTGTCCGACCTGCCCGAAGACACGCAGAACCGCCTGAAGGCGGGTATCCCGCAAACGAGCGTCGACGATGCGCAGGACACCATCTCCAAGTACCGCCATCAGATCGACGAGGAGCAGACCCGTCAGGTGATCGACGCGCAAACGATCCGCGACAACACCGACCAGGGTTCGACCTCCGAATCTGAATCCGAGAAAACCGCCGAACAGTCCGCCGAGGCCGAAGCCTCCGATAAGAATTAGAAAGGGAGTGCCGCTTTATGAGTCGCCGCAACACCGAAATGCTCTTGCTCATCGCCTCGGCGTTCCCCGTCATCCTGCTGTATGCGATGTACGTGCTCACCGCGGGCGCCGCCATCTCGTTTGAGACGCTCGCCGTGCCGATCGGCCTCTTTGCCGCGTTTGCCGCGGCACATATCGCCGTGCGCATCCTGGCACCCGGCGCCGACCCGGCCATCTTGCCCATCGTCTTTGTGCTTTCGGGCATCGGTATCACGTTTGTGACGCGCCTGGCGCCCGCGCTTGCCATCTCGCAGCTCATCATTTTGTTTGTCTCGGTTGCCCTGATGGTAGGCACGCTCGCGCTGGTGAAAAACCTCGACGTGGTCATGCGCTACAAGTACACCTTTGGCATCATCGGCATCATTTTGCTCATGCTGCCCATCTTTATCGGCACCACGATCTCGGGCTCCAAGCTGTGGATTCGCATCGCCGGCTTTACCATTCAGCCCGGCGAGTTCGCCAAGGTCTTTATCGTCCTGTTCCTGGCAGGCTATCTGGCCGAGAACCGCGAGCTGCTCTCCATCTCCAACCGCAAGATCTTGGGCCTCAAGATCCCGCGCCTGCGCCTGCTGCTGCCGCTGTTCGCAGTCTGGGGCGTATGCCTGCTCGTCGTCGTCTTCGAACGCGACCTGGGCTCGGCCGTGCTGTTCTACACCATCTTCTTGCTGATGCTCTACGTTGCCACGGGACGCTTCTCGTACGTCGTTATCGGCCTTGCGCTCTTGGCCGTGGGGGCCGTGGGCGCCTACAAGTTCCTGTCGCACGTCCAGGTTCGTTTTCAAATCTGGGTCGACCCCTTTAAGGACGCTCAGGGCCAGGGCTACCAGATTGTCCAGTCCCTCTTCTCGCTGGCCGACGGCGGCCTTGTCGGTGTCGGCATTGGCAACGGCATGGCCAATAACATCCCCGTCGTCGAGTCCGACTTTATCTTCTCGGCCATCGGCGAGGAGATGGGTCTTCTGGGCGGCGGCGCCGTGCTCATCCTGTTTATGCTCTTTGCCGTGCGCGGCCTGACCACGGCCGCCCGCGCCAAGTCCGACCTTGCCGCCTTTAGCGCTACCGGCCTCACGGCCGCCATCAGCTTCCAGGCCTTCTTGATCGTTGGCGGCGTTACCCGCCTGATCCCGCTGACCGGCGTCACCCTGCCCTTTATGAGTCAGGGCGGCTCCTCGCTGCTGGCGAGCTTTATCATCGTCGCGCTGTTGCTGCGCGCCGGTGACGAGGCAACCGGTCGCGAGGCCGAGCTCGCCGGCACCGGCACCATGGCAGCCATCACCGACGACCAGGTCGCCTCGGCGGCGGCCTCGACCGGCACGCGCTTTGCCAACTCTTCTTCGTACACCAGCGGCAGCCACTCTGCCGGCTCACGTATGCGCCGTCGCCTGCTCGACACGCCCGAATCCGGCGTGCTGGGCCGCGTGGCGCTCGCCAACCGCCTGACCCGCGCCGTGTTCGCCTTTACGGCACTGTTCGCCATCCTTATCGGCAATCTCACCTATGTCCAGGTCATCAAGGCCAAGGACTACCAGGACATGCCGACCAACAACCATACCATCGCGCGCTCCAAGTACATCCAGCGCGGCTCCATCATCACGTCCGACGGCGTGACGCTGGCCGAGTCGCTGCAGCAGGAAGACGGCACCTACGCACGCTCCTACCCCAACGGCAAT
>CAKUCJ010000296.1 GCA_934643435.1 uncultured Collinsella sp. | reverse complement strand
GCTAGGCGCGCTCCTCGATAGCACCGTTTCTATATGCATCGAGCAGCTGGCGCAGGTCCTGGATCTGGCCACGGATCTTGGCGCCGGAATCGGTGTCGCTCACCATGCGGCGACGGTCGGCCTGGTCAAAGCGATTAGTCTCGCTCGCAATGTCCACGTTGCGGGTGAGCGCCTCGGCAACCGTCGTAAAGGCCTGGTGCGACTTAAGGCGGCAGCCGCGCGAACTCGAGATGAGCGTGTATCCGGCGATGCCCGTTTTGGGGTGGTAGGCGCGGCAGAAGCCGCCATCGATGACCAGCAGTTTGCCGTCGGCGCGGATGGGCTGCTCACCCTTGGTGGTTTTAACGGGCGTGTGGCCGTTGATGATGTGACCGGTCGGCGAACATGCCATGGGGACGACGCCGAACTCGTGCATGATGTCGTCGCAGACCGAGGGCGACGTGGTGAGCGTGTAGTACGGATCCATCGGTTCGATCCAGGTGCTCTTGTCAGCGATGTAGGCGCGCTCGAAGGTGCGCACCAGACGTCCGCTGGCGGGCGAGTTAAAGCCAATCCACAGGTACCACATCCAGTCGAGGGCGTTACGGTCGCCGGTGCGCCAGGCACGGCGGGCGATATGGTCGCAAAAATCGAAATAATCGCGGCCGGCGTGCCACGTGCCCAGGCAGTTCATGCTGCTAAAGGTGCCGTCTTCGTTGAGTGGCACGCAGCCATGGAACAGCAGATTGCCGTTGGTGACCTTGTACATCGAGCCGTGGGAGTAGAGGAAATCGATATGGCGATGCAGATGATCGGCGGTGACGAACTCGGACACGAGCTTGTCGATGATGTGCTGTTCCTGAGGCGTGAGCGTGTAGGGGTCCGCCGGGTCGACGGTGGGGAAGTCGTTGGTCGTGAGCGGCCACACGCTGCCGTCGGCGAGCGTGACCGTGCCGGAGTCGTGATCGATCTTGTCGAGCAGCAGGCGGTCGGTCATATCGAACTCGGGGTGGCGCTGGATAATCTGACCCTCGAGCTTAAAGAGCAGCACGTTGATGGCTTTGATGAGCGGGGTGATGGACTCGCTCGCGGTGTAGGTGGCATCGGCGAAGGCGACAAGCTCGCGCAGCGAGATGCCGTAGTCGTTCTCCAGGATCTCGTAATTGTCGTAGCGCAGGTTGTTGCGCAGGACCGTGGCGATGCAGGCGGGCTCGCCGGCCGCAGCGCCCATCCACAGCAGGTCGTGGTTGCCCCACTGGATGTCGAGCGAATGGTAGGTGAGCAGGCGGTCCATAATCTTGGCCGCGCCGCCGCCGCGGTCGAAAATGTCGCCCACCAGGTGCAGGTGGTCGACGGCCAGGCGCTTGATGAGCGAGGCGAGCGACTCGATAAAGTCGTCGGCGCTGGCGGTCTCCAGGATGGACTCCACAATGCGCTCGTGATAGCGCACACGATAGTTGTTCTCGTCCGGGTGCGTGTGCAGCAGCTCGTCGATGATATAGGCGTAGTCGCGCGGGATGGCCTTACGCACCTTGGAGCGGGTGTAGCGGCTCGAAAGCGAGCGAGCGACCATGATGAGCTGGTCGAGCATCGTCTTGTACCAGGTGGGTGAGTCCTCGTGCTGGCTGCGGACCAGGTCGATCTTCTCGCGCGGGTAGTAGATGAGCGTGCACAGCTCGCCCTTTTCGTCAAAGGAGAGCGTGTCGCCAAAGATCTCGTCGACATGCTCGCGCACGACGCCCGAGCAGTTGTTGAGGATGTGCATAAAGGCTTCGTACTCGCCGTGCACGTCGCTCATGAAATGCTCGGTGCCCTTGGGCAGGTTGAGAATGGCCGAGAGGTTAATGATCTCGGTAAACGCGGATTGTTCGGTGGGAAATTGTCTCGACAGCAGGCGCAGATACTTGAAGTCTTGCGGATTGCGATCGAATGCGACCATGAAACACCTTCCGATATGGTTGGTAAAACTGATAAAGCGGCGTCAAGCGTTTACCAGTATGCGCCGCCTTTGTTTCGATTTTGCGCCGGCGGCTGAATTGTCGGCTGAACGGTTTGCTAAATCGATTTAGTGGAGGTAGATGTGTCGGTTGAGTGGAGACGATTGCGTGTATTTGCCTGTGTTGGTCCATGGTTCCGGTGGAGATGTTCGTGATAAAGATGTTCAATACAAATAGTTCGAATTGGTAAATAGTGGACATTTGTACCGTATTTAGGCTTGCTGTGCGATAATTTGCACAGCAATACTTAAGGAGCCTCATATGAGTGATTTTGTCCTGACCTGTGAATCCGCCGCCGATCGAACCCGTGAGTTCTTTGCGTCGCGCAATATCCCTGTCGTGTGTTTTCATTACGAGATCGACGATGTTGTCTATACGGACGATCTGTATCAGTCGATTACGCCGGACGAGTTTTTTGCCCAGATTGCCGCGGGCGCCATGCCCAAGACGTCTCAGGTGAGCGTGGGTGAGTACGAGGAGTTTTGGGAGCCGTTTGTTGCCGAGGGTAAAGACGTGC
>CAKUCJ010000295.1 GCA_934643435.1 uncultured Collinsella sp. | reverse complement strand
TGATGGTCACGACCATGTCCTCGTCGGCGATGAGGTCCTCCACATCCAGGTCCTTCTCGACCTGGCTGATCTCGGTGCGTCGCTTGTCGCCAAACTTCTTGGAGATCTCGCGCATCTCTTCCTTGATGACGCCCAGGATCTTCTCCTCGTGCGCCAGCAGGTCCTCGTAGTAGGCGATAGCGCGACGCAGGCCGTCCAGCTCTTCTTGGATCTTGTCGCGCTCCAGGCCGGTCAGGCGTCGCAGCTTCATCTCGAGGATGGCCGTGGTCTGCTCGGGCGTAAAGCCAAAGCGCTCAATCAGGCGGCTGCTGGCCTCGGAGTCGGTCTGCGAGGAGCGGATGATGCTGATGACCTCGTCGATATGGTCGAGGGCCATCAGGTAGCCCTCAAGGATGTGGGCGCGCGCCTGGGCCTTCTTAAGGTCATAGCGGGTGCGGCGGGTGACGACGTCGACCTGGTGGTCGATATAGTGCTGCAGCATCTCGCGCAGGCTCAGGCATTTGGGAACGCCGTTGACAAGCGCCAGGTTGTTGGCGCCGAAGGTCGTCTGCAGCGAAGTGTACTTGTACAGGTTGTTGAGCACGACCTGCGGGATGACGCCCTTCTTGAGTTCGATGACCAGACGGATACCCTTCTGGTTGGACTCATCGCGCATATCCGAGATGCCCTCAATGCGCTTGTCGTTGACGAGCTGGGCGATCTTCTCCTGCAGGGTGCCCTTGTTGACCATGTAGGGAATCTCGGTAAAGACCAGGCGGCTGCGGCCGGTCTTGGTGGACTCCACATGGGCCTTGGCACGCACGGTGATGGAGCCGCGGCCGGTCTCGTAGCTCTGCTTAATACCGGCGCTGCCCATGATGATGGCACCGGTGGGGAAGTCCGGACCGGGCATGATCTGCATGAGCTCGTCGACGGTGGCGTCGGGGTTGTCGATCAGGTAGCACGTGGCCTCGATCGCCTCGGTGAGGTTGTGCGGGGCGATGTTGGTGGCCATGCCGACGGCGATGCCCTGGCTGCCGTTGACCAACAGGTTGGGGAAGCGCGCGGGCAGCGCCTGGGGCTCGGCGAGCGACTCATCGTAGTTGGGCTGCCAGTCGACGGTATCCTTCTGCAGGTCGCGCAAGAGCTCCATGGCGGGCTTTGCCAGGCGGCTCTCGGTATAACGCATAGCCGCCGCGCCGTCGCCGTCGATGTTGCCGAAGTTGCCGTGGCCGTCGATGAGCGGCGTGCGCATGGAGAACCACTGAGCCAGGCGGACCATGGCCTCATAGACCGCGGAGTCACCGTGCGGGTGGTACTTACCGATAACTTCGCCGACCGTCCAGGCCGACTTCTTGTGCGGACGGTTGGGGTAGATGCCGCTTTCGTTCATCGCGTACAGGATGCGGCGGTGTACCGGCTTTAAGCCATCGCGCACGTCCGGCAGGGCGCGCGCCGTAATGACCGACATCGAGTACTCGATGAACGACTGCTTCATCTCGCGGCCGAACTCCGAAATCTGGAGCTGGCCGCCGTTGATGTCCTCGCCCGCCGAGGCGCCGCGGTCGACTTCGCCAAAGCTCTCCTCGAGCTCGCCGTCGTCATCCTCTTCCTCGTCATCATCGGCATCGGGGTTGTAGGCATCGGGGTCGCCGTCCTCGCCCTGCTCAGCGCGGGCGAGCAGGCGTTTCAGATCATCGGGCATACCGGCATCGCCGGCCTCGTCCATACCCTCGTTATTGTTGATATCGTCTGCCACGTTACCTCCTCTTAAGCGTCAAGGAAACGCGCATCATGCGCATGTTTTTCAATATATTCGCGGCGATAGCCGACCTCGGAGCCCATCAGCTCGCGCACGGCGCGGTCCGCCACCACGGCGTCCTCGATCGACACGCGCTGCAGGATGCGGGTCTTGGGGTCCATCGTCGTCGAGGCAAGCTGCTTGGGGTCCATCTCGCCCAGGCCCTTGTAGCGCTGGACGGTGTAGCCCTTGCGCTTCTTGGTGATCTTGCCGTCCTTGGCCTTGCCGTCCTCGTCGTTGTCGTCGGGGTTCAGGCCCAGGCTCTGGATGGTATCGCGCAGGATCTCGTCTTCGGGCTGGCGGCCGTTGGGATACACGTAGTGGATCTTGTTGCGCACCTTGATGCCAAAGATGGGCGGGCAGGCGACGTACACGTAGCCGGCATCAATCAGCGGGCGCATGTACTTGTAGAAGAACGTCAGCAGCAGAATGCGGATGTGCGCACCGTCGACGTCTGCATCGGTCATGATGATGATCTTGTGGTAGCGCGCCTTGGTGATGTCGAAGTCACCGCCGTCGCCGGCACTCGTCGTGACGCCGCAGCCGATCGCGGTGATCAGCGACTGGATGGTGTCGCTCGAAAACGCGCGATGATCGCCCACGCGCTCGACGTTCAAAATCTTGCCGCGCAGGGGCAGAATCGCCTGGATGTCTCGGCGACGGCCGTCCTTGGCCGAACCGCCTGCCGAGTCGCCCTCTACGATGAAGAGCTC
>CAKUCJ010000294.1 GCA_934643435.1 uncultured Collinsella sp. | reverse complement strand
GCTCTGTGACGATGCCTTGGTGCTGTGCAAACTCCGCGCATCGGACCGTGGCATTACGCTGCTCAACGCCAGCGAGCCCTATGCCGTCGACCAGAGCATGATCGGCAGCCCCACCCATATCCGCCGAATCATCATCAACCTGCTCGACAACAGCATCAAATACAACAAGCATGGCGGCACCGTCACCTTCTCTTCCACCGTCAAACCGCTCAACGACGCACGTGCGCTCTTTTGCTTCACCATCGAAGACACCGGCATTGGCATGACGCCCGAGTTTTTGAAGCATATCTACGAGCCGTTCGCCCAAGAGGGCGACGACGCCCGCAGCAAGTTCCAGGGAACCGGCATGGGCATGCCCATCGTCAAATCGCTCATCGACATGATGGGCGGCACCATCGAGATTTCAAGCGAACTCGGCGTGGGCAGCACGTTCACTGTCCAGATTCCGCTCGATATCGACAAGAACCCTCGGGCCCACATAAAGCCAGCCGAGGCAAGGCCCAGCTGCTCGATTGCCGGCATGAACGTCCTGCTCGCCGAAGACAACGACCTGAATGCCGAAATTGCCCAGGCGCTGCTGGAATCCGAGGACGTTGTGGTGACCCGCGCGGCCAATGGCAACGAGGTTGTCGACCTGTACCTGTCGCACCCCGCCGGCAGCTTCGACGCCATCCTCATGGACATCATGATGCCCGGTATGGACGGTTATGAGGCAACGCGTGTGATTCGTCTGAGCGGCAAGCCCGACGCCGCCGACATCCCCATCATCGCGCTGACCGCCAACGCTTTTGCCGAGGACGCCAAGGCCGCACGTGACGCCGGCATGAACGCCCATCTGCCCAAGCCGCTCGATTTTGACAAGCTCAAAAACATTCTCGCCCGCATCAAACAGTACGGCCCCAGTTCGCTATAGTCTCTCCCCAAGAACCATGCCCGATTGGAAAGGAATCCCGCGATGTTTAGGCCCCTACGCCGAAAGAAACGCGCCATCACCGACGAGGCGGCGCGTGAGCTGCTCGCCACCTGCAAGCGCGGCGTCTTTGCCGTCAACGGCGACGATGGCTACCCGTACGCCATTCCCGTCAACTACTTCTTCGATGCCGAACACGACAAGATTTACTTCCACGGCGCCAAGGCGGGCCACAAGGTCGACGCTCTCAAGCGTGACGACAAGGTCTGTTTTACCGTCTACGGCAACGACTGGTACAAGGACGACGATTGGGCGCCCTACGTGCAGAGTACCGTTGTCTTTGGCCGTTGCCGCCTAGCGAATGACACCCCCGCATTTATCGAGGACAAGGTCCGTGAGCTCGCGCTCAAGTACTACCCCACCGCCGAAGAGGTCGAGGAGGAAATCGCCAAGGACATCAAGGGCGTTCAGCTGTACGAAATTACGATTGAGCATCTCTGCGGCAAGCAGATTCACGAAAAATAAACCCCAAAGCAGGTCTCGCAAATAGCAATACGCCCCGGTTCCAACCGACGTTGGGACCGGGGCGTATCTTTACGATGCGTCGGCGGCGATGTGGGCAAGCGCCTCAACGAGCTCTTGCGAGCTCACGGGCTTGCTCAGATGCGCGTTCATGCCCGCCTCGCGCGAGAGCCTGCGATCGTCCGCGAAAGCATTGGCGCTTACCGCGATGATCGGCGTGGTCGTCGCATCCTCGCGATTGAGCGCTCGGATTTGGCGCGTGGCCTCGAGGCCATCGATACCAGGCATCATGATGTCCATAAGCACCACGTCGTACTCATACGGCGCGCTCGCGGCAAACGTCTCGACGGCAGACTCGCCATCCTTGGCGTGCGTCACGATGGCACCGGCACGATCGAGCGTAAACTGCGCAATCTCGGCATTCAGGTCGTTATCCTCGACCAGCAAAACGTGCAGGCCCTGGAGCGCACCACCGTCGTCCACATTTACGCGAACGACCTGAGGCACCTCGGAACGGTCGCATTTCTCAAACGGCAGGCGAATGGTAAAGGTCGTCCCCTGCCCCAAGGTGCTCGTAAAGCTCATGGTTCCGCCCATAAGCTCGACCAGCTGCTTGGCAATAGAGGCACCCAGGCCGGTTCCCGACGAAGCGCCTTCCACCTGCTGCTCCTCACGGCTAAACGGCTCATAGAGGTGCTGTTGGAACTCCTCGCTCATGCCGATACCGTTATCGGCAATCATGTACTCATAGACGGGGACGCCGTCCACCGGCTCCACCTCGCGGCACACCAGGCGAACGAAACCGCCTTGTCGGTTGTACTTGACGGCATTGCCGGCAATATTGACCAGCAAGCGCTTGAGGTGCGTCACGCTTACTCGGGCATAGGGATGGTCCAGAGCGTGCTTGTCGCAGATGATGGTTACAAAACGCTCCTCGGCCTGGCGCTCCAGAATATCGCGCACCTCGTGGTTGAGGGTCACCAAGTTTGCGGGCACAAGATCAAGGTCGACCTGACCGCTCTCCAGGCGACTCATATCGAGCGCCTCGTTCGCAAGGTCGAGCAGCAACCCAGAAGCC
>CAKUCJ010000293.1 GCA_934643435.1 uncultured Collinsella sp. | reverse complement strand
GTTGCCGACGAGGAAGACCTCTCGCAGCTGCTGCAGATGGTCTTTAGCCCCGACGGTCCGGACGACATCCTGCTGGGCACCTCCGCTGCTCCGACGCATCACGCCGACGAGGACGAGGAGCTCCTGGGCGCCCCGATCGACGACAAGAAGGCTCCCGCCAACGGTGCCATCAACGAGGACATGGCTTCCCTCGACGAGCTGCTCAACCAGCTTGTAGACACCGACGACGCCGAAGAGGCCAAGGACAACGACGAGGAGTAACTAGTTCCGCCGTTCTAACGAACGGCGGCGACCTCCGTCGCTGCGCGGCCCCCAGAGCTACAATCTGTCATTCAAAAGGCAGGGCATGACCAAAAGGTCAATGCCCTGCCTTTTTCATGCCACCTTGTACGCTCTGGGGGCCGCTCGCTTGCGTATGCTCAACCTGTTGCGTTCTAATGATCCGCTGGACGGAAAACCTGCCGAAAAGGGACAGGTTTATTTTGGTTGGTTTTATCTGCTTGAATTTGAAACATTTCGTCCGGTCAAAGCGTATCTATGGTGAGGACCTCATCAAGAACCATCAACGTCACCGGGAGGTGATTATGGGAGAACAAGCTTTTAGACAGGCGGTTGAAGATCACCGAGATGTCGTGTTTCGGATTGCATTGACGTATCTGCGCGATCGTGCCGACGCCGATGATGTCGCTCAAGATGTCTTTCTTAAGCTGCTCAAAAGTGATGGCCATTTTGAAAGCTGGGAACACCTTCGCCGTTGGCTCATTCGGGTCACAATCAACGAATGCAAATCGCTCTTTCGAAAGCCATGGAGGCGCGTGGAGGATATTGAGAGCCTGACCGATTCGCTCTCGACGGCGCAAGATGAGACCAAGGCTGTCCTGTCAGACGTTATGCGACTTCCGGAGCGATTCCGTATTCCCATCGTGCTCTATTACTATCTGGGCTTTTCCAACTCAGAGATTGCCGAGTTACTGCATGTGCCGGCCGCGACCGTCCGAACGCGTTTAGCGCGCGGCCGATCAAAGCTTAAGTTCATCCTGGAGGAGGGCGACCGTGAAATCCAATCAAATCAAGCAGGCCTTCGAGTCCGTCCAAGCCGATAGCGATCTTGCCGATCGCGTTCTTAATGCTGCCGCAGGCGAGCCCCTTCGTCGAAAGGGTCACGCGAAGCCTCTGTATGTTGCCGTAATCGGGTGTCTTGTCGGAGTGCTGGCGACCGGAGGGGTCGCCTACGCCGTTGTCAATTCCAGTTATTTTGCCTCGGCCTGGGGAAACCACGGCAACGGGGATTCCATTACCTGGACCAATGGCGGCTCGTCGGGGACTAAATATACCTACACCAGAGAATTTGGTGATGGCACCGCGCCCCAAAGCCTGGAGGGTGCGGTACAGGAGGTCAATCTGTCCGTCGAGGGCAACGGCTATACACTCGACATTCATGATATGGCTATCGATAAAAACGGTTGCGGTGCCGTGACGTTTACGTTGTCCAATCCAAATGGTGTTAACTACTACAAGCCGGCAGCAGAGACTGGCGAACTTGTTCTCTATGGTGAAGAAGAACAAGGCATCGGCACGCCCAGCATGAACTTCGGCGAGGAATGGGCTGATACACGCTGCACAATTGATAAGGACACATCAAGCGACACGGTCATTAATGGCACGATGTACTTTGCCTCGTGGAATCGCGAGCGAGATTTGGGACATGCGGTCACCTGGAATATCTGCTGGACTGAGGGCGAAGGCGAGGACGCGAAGCTGTTCGAGGCATCGACGCCCGAGTTTAGCGTTGGAGCGTACGTCGATACAAAGGAACTCCGCTCCGATGACTCGCCTCTCGAGATCAGCCCGTTTTCCATCCAGACACACATCGACGATCTGGGCATTGACGCAGTCACGAAAAAGTTGACCGTTACCTACAAGGATGGATCGGAGCAGATTATCGAAGATGATGCCGCGGGCGCGTACAATCTTTATGTTTCGCTGACGCGCAATAGCGGAGAGAACATCTCGGTTCCGACGAAGCTGATTGATGTTGACCAAGTAGCTTCGGTAACTCTTGAGGGCACACGCGACACTTCAACAGGGGGCACCGAAACGTCGGAACCCTTTACCATCGTCTATTCGTAATGCTTGAGGCCGCTTCCCACTAGGGGAAGCGGCCCTTTTCACGATAAGTATGAGGATGAATCCGCTTGATGCGATGCGTTATGCACCTCAAAAACGGAAGTGCGGGGAAAATGTTAGAACTGCTGAGCACACCGATATTATAACCCCCTGCTGACCTGCGGTTTTGTTACTAAAAATGTCGGCCTGGTCGAGGGTTTTCAATTTTTCCCCGCACTTCCGAAAATACTGTCGATTTCCATGCGACGGGCGAGAGTAAATCGCCGCTGGGACGTGATGTTTCCCCAGATAATGCCTTCCATAATAAACCTGTCCCTTTTTGGCAGGTATCGTTGCCCCGACGAGCACGTCGGATTCCCGGGCCGGGCGGCACAGGGGTTAAGT
>CAKUCJ010000292.1 GCA_934643435.1 uncultured Collinsella sp. | reverse complement strand
TCGCCAAAACGCGAGCGAAAGCGGCCGACGGTCTGGGCCGTCAGCGAGATCTCGGGTACGAGCACGCAGGCCGAACGGCCGGCCGCCAGCACGCGCTCAATCGCCGAAAGGTAGACCTCGGTTTTGCCGGAACCGGTGACGCCGTCGACGAGCACCACGTCACCGTGAGCGTCCAGGCGTGCGCGCTCAATCTGCGCGAGCGCCTGCTGCTGACCGTTGGTGAGCGCCACCGGGGCCTTGCCGCTCGCCGAGGACAGCGTGGTCTGCTCGCTGCAGCCACGCCAGGCACGGCGCTCCTCCACGACCACGACGCCGCGTTTTTCGAGCGCCTTGATGGTGGCAGACATGCTGTTGTAGAGCAGGTTGAGGTCGCGCGTCGTGACCGGGCCGCACTGGAGTGCCTCGATAAGCTGGCGCTGGCGAACCGCCGTTTTGGGCGGCGTGTAGTCGAAGCCCTCGGGTGTGAGCATGACCCAACGGTTTTGGATGGGCTTGACGGCGGGTCGCTCAACCGTCCACACACCGTCATCACTCTTGACCACGCGTGGGCTTCCGCCCGGCGGCAGGAACAGACGCAGGCACTCGGAAAGCGTCGCGACGTACTCGCGGCTCATCCAACGTGCGATACGGGCAGCCTCGGCGGTAAAAAGCTGCTTGCTGAGGATGGCCTCGATAGGCTTGATGCGCGCGGGATCGAGAGCGTCGTTACCTTGCAGGTTGGCCAGCTCGGGCGCAATGTCGACGATGTAGCCCGCGGCCGCACGGTTGCCAAAATGGACCAGGACCGTAGAGCCGATCTGGGACTCGTTGGCAAGGGTCTGCGGAATGCCGTAGGCAAACGTCTCGGACAGCGCGCGAGTTGGGATGTCGAGGACCACGCTCGCGTAGGCGGTGACGGGCTCGGGCGCAGGCTCGGGCTTGACCTGCTCGGCAGCATGAGCGGACTGCACCAGGGTCACCTCCGGTTCCGGCGAACCAAACAGCGATAGTTGCTCGGCCATGGTACAAGCACCTCCCATCCCATACGTCTACAGAAACAAGAGCCCCGCTCGGGTGAACGGGGCTCGGATACATACGTTTGCGCAGCTGCTACAGCGCCATCGTGCGGGAGCGGTCGATGCGTGCCAGGCAGTCGTCGCGACCGACGAGTGCCATGGTCTCGCCCAGCGGAGGGCTCACCATATTGCCGCAGACGGCGACGCGCACAGCCTGGAAGACCACGCGCTTCTTGAGGTCCATCTGCTCGGGCAGCGGCTCAAGGGCGGCGTCAATGTTAGCGGCCGTCCACTCGTCCACACCCTCAAGCGCGGCCTTGGCAGCGTCCAGAATGGCACCCATGCCCTCCTTGGCCAGACCCTTGTTGACGGACTTCTCGTCATACTCGAGCGTCTCGGCCGTAGCGAAGATGGGAGCGGCGACGGTCACGGCGTCGGCCGGCATCTTGGTGCGCGGCTTGACGATGGCAGCAAGCGCGTCGATCCAGTCCTCGCCGTACTCGACGTTGCCCTCGATAAGGCCCGCCTCGTGCAGCTCGGGGACCATGACCGCATCGGCAAACTGAGCGTCGGACATGCCATTGATGTACTCGGCATTGACCCAGTCAAGCTTCTTGGGATCAAAGGTCGCCGGGTTCTTGGAGATACGGTCAAGCGAGAATTTGCTGGCCAGGACGTCGCGCGGAATGATCGTGGTCTCGCCGTCGAGCGACCAGCCGAGCAGCGCCAGGTAGTTGACGAAGGCATCGGACAGGTAGCCGGCGTCGCGGTACTCCTCCACCGAGGTGGCGCCGTGGCGCTTGGAGAGCTTCTTGCCGTCGGCGCCCAGGATCATGGAGATGTGGGCGAACGTGGGCACGGGCGCGCCGAGGGCCTCGTAGACCATGACCTGGCGCGGGGTGTTGGACAGGTGGTCGTCGCCGCGAATAACGTGGGTGATCTTCATCATGGCGTCGTCGACGACGGTCGCGAAGTTGTACGTGGGCGTGCCGTCGGAGCGGAAGATGACGAAGTCGTCGAGCTCCTTGGCGTCGAAGGTCACCTCGCCATGGACGGCATCGTGGATGACGACGTCACCGCGGTCCTCGGGCACCTTGATGCGCAGGACGTAGGACTCGCCGGCCTCGATGCGGCGGCGGGCCTCCTCGGGATCAAGATCGCGGCAGCGGCGCTGATAGCCCTGGAAGGGGTCCTTGCGCTCCTGAGCGGCCTTGCGGTCGGCGTCAAGCTGTTCCTTGGTGCAGAAGCAGGGATAGGCCTTGCCCTCGTCCCAGAGCTTCTGGGCGGCCTGCTTATACAGGTCCAGGCGCTCGGTCTGCGCGTAGGGGCCATAGTCGCCGCCCACCTCGGGACCCTCGTCCCAGTCCAGGCCCAGCCAACGCATGGCGCGCAGGATGATCTGCGTGTTCTCGTCGGTGGAACGGGTGGGGTCGGTGTCGTCGATGCGCAGGATGAACGTGCCGCCGTTTGCGCGGGCGAAAGCCCAGTTATAGATAGCGGTGCGGGCGCCGCCGATGTGCAG
>CAKUCJ010000291.1 GCA_934643435.1 uncultured Collinsella sp. | reverse complement strand
CCTGCAGAACCCTGCCGGTGCCTATGATGGCACCAAAGCCGATGGTGAAGAAGTTCCAGAGCGAGAGCGTTTTCTTCATGCCGCCGTTATCCTCGACCGCAACTTCTGCGTTCTTGTCCGCCATTGTTCCCCTCCTTTCCTTTTTGACGCCCCTTGGCGTCACCCCTTGCGCAGCCTGTTTTGCCGCGCGCTTTTATTTCGTGGCTTTAAGATACGGCCTTGGCGCCGCGCCGCCGCTCATGGCTCGACCGAAGGCAAAACCGAAAAACGAGCGGCGCCGTTTTTGGGACGAACGGCGAGGGATGCCGCTCGTTGCGAGCGCCCGTTTTGATGACGCGATTCACACGCTCGCGAAGGGTGTCGATTTATAGCGCCAAGCTTGCCCCGTTCGTGCCGTTTACCGAGCTTTTGGCGCATGCGAGCATTTGTTGCGCATCTTTTTTGTAGGATAGACAGGTTATACATGAGGCAAGGCGGTTCGAATGGCATACGGTTTCAACGACGGCGACCAACGGCGACAGAGCGTTCGCCTTGCTGGTCGCACTACGCCGACGCCCAGGAGCTCGTCTTCTTCCGCCGCTGCCAGTTCACAGTACCCGAGCAGCCCGCAACGACAGACGCGCCCCTCGCCTCGGCAAAATACCGGGGGCCCTACGGCTCAAAAGCAAACTGGAAGCACTGCGACTCGCAGGCGTGACGGAGCTGCCACGTCGAACGGATCGCGCACGCAGGCACAACGCCGCAGCCGCAGCACCGGCCAGCCCCAGGGCTCTCGCTCCCTCACGGGCACCAGCACGCGTCAGCGCCAGACAGATGTGCCGCAGCTGCGCCGCAACGGTCGCCGACAGCCCGGCATCTTTGTCCGCCGCTCTTTTTCGCACCCGCAGCGCGGACGCAGCGGTGTGAGCTCTCGCCCGGCATCTCGAGCCGGCTCCAACGCCCCCGCCCTGCCCTATCGCCGTGCGCGCATCGCACTTTGCTCCATCGCCGCGTGCCTGGTCTTTTTATTTTTAGGCTCGTGCGTCTCCCACGGCTCTGCCGGCCTCGATCCAACGACCGAGGACAAGCTGCTCATGGCCCCGGTCGCACCCGGCTACTCGTTTGCGTTTTCGACCCCGCGCTCGCAGTGGCAGGCCGGCACCATGCCCCATATCTATCAGATTGACCCCGCGTGGTCGGAGCTGCCCTACGCCGGCGGCACCATCCGCCAAAATGCCTGCGGCCCTACTTGTCTTACCATGGTCTATGTCTTTAAGACCGGCCACACCGATATGACGCCGGTCGATATGTGCGCGCTTTCCGAGGCAGGCAACTATGCCCCCACCGGCGCCACCGAATGGTCATTCATGACGAACGGCGCATGGCAGCTGGGTCTTAACGGAACGGAACTCCACGTCGATCGCCGCTCTATCACCCAGGCGCTGCGCTCGGGGGCACCGATTATCGCCTCGGTTCGTCCCGGCACCTTTACCAGCGTTGGCCACTATATCGTGCTCTACGGCATCGACGACGCCGACCAGATCGGCGTGTACGACCCCAACTCGCAGATGCGCAGCGCTCGCCGCTGGGGTGTCGTAGAGGTCCTCAACGAAATCGAAGTCATGTGGGCCTACTACTAGTCATTGGGGACGTTCTTAAACGACTAGCCGTTGGGGACACTCTTTGCGGACGCCGCTCGCGGGCGGCCGAATAGGACTGTCCCAAACTGCCGGCCTTTGGGGACGTTCCTAAACTGCCGGCACAAAAGGAACGTCCCCAAGTGCCGAGTTTGGTCGCGGCAAGCGTGTCCCTTTTGACTAGTCATTTAAGTCTGTCCCCAATGACTAGGTGGACAGAAAAAGCCCCGCAGTCGGAGCGGACTGCGGGGCTCATGAAGAGAGGCTAGTTTGTGGGCGCTTTGCCTGGCGCCCACGAGAGAGGCAACAGAGTAGAGACTACTCGTGGATGCGGGTACCGGAGAGGCCGGCCATGGTCTCGGCGGCCTTGTCCAGGGCGCCGATGATGCAGGTGCGGCCCTTGCGGGAACGGGCGAACTTGATGGCAGCGCGGACCTTGGGCTCCATGGAACCCTTGCCGAACTGGCCCTCGTCGGCCAGACGCTCGGCCTCGTCGGCGGTGATGTCCTCGAGCTCCTCCTGGTTAGGCTTGCCAAAGTTGATGGCGACATGCTCAACGGCGGTCAGCAGGAACAGAACGTCGGCGTCGCAGTCCTCGGCCAGCAGCTCGCCGCCCAGGTCCTTGTCGATGACGGCGGGAACGCCCTTGTAGCAACCCTTGTTCTCGTAGTCGCGGACGACGGGGATGCCGCCGCCACCGCAGGCGATGACGATGAACTCGTTGTCGAGCAGGTTGAGGATGGAGTCAGCCTCGACGATCTTCTTGGGATCGGGGGAAGCGACAACGCGACGCCAGCCGCGACCGGAATCCTCGACGAAGACCTTGGAGGGATCCTCGGCCATGAACTCCTTGGCCTGCTCCTCGGTGTAGAAGGGGCCGATGGGCTTGGTCGGGTTCTTGAA
>CAKUCJ010000290.1 GCA_934643435.1 uncultured Collinsella sp. | reverse complement strand
AGAACCCGCGTCCGTACCGCGAGGTCCGCGAGCTCCACGATCTGATGGAGCCCGTTATGGCGGCCCACAAGCAGATGGTCGACGCCAAGCGCAAGGAGATGCTGGACGACATCGCCGCGCAGATGGCCCAGGTGCACGAGTATGCCCAGAGCCAGGATGGCTATGCCAAGCTGGCCGAGCGCGCCATTGAGGATGCCGGCCGCATGGCTAAGTCGTTCGAGAGCCGTGCGCACAGCGCCATCAAGGCCAGCGAGCTCGCTGCGCTCAAGCAGCAACTGATTGAGTATTGCGATCGCGCGTGCGAGAAGATCGATACCGCCATCGAGGAGGAGAAGGCCCGTCAGCAGCGCGAAAGCCGCCACAAGGAAGTCACGCCCACCGGCGAGATCGTTACCACGGTCAAGGACAAGGGCGATGGCACTCCGACGACTGCAAAGCCTGCGCCCGCTCCCAAGATCAAAAAGCTGCGCCTAGCTGACCTGGGCGAGCGCAAAAAGCTGGAGAGCGAAAGCGACATCGATGCCTACCTTGGTCAGCTCCGCGCACGTCTGCTTGCCGAGCTGCAAGACAACGACGCCATCCGTCTGAGCTAGCCAAGAATCACCGGGGAAGGGGAGACCGCCATGAACGATACCGCCATCAAGAACTACTGCATCTGGGCCCGCAACGAGCTCATCGCCGGCGTCGAGGCCCGCATGAGGCTCTACGGCGTGGCCGATGGCGCAGAGCCCGCCGGCGCGACGGCGGTGGGCGGTCGCGCCCTGTCCCCGGAGGAGACCGAGTGGCGCGACGCCCTGCTGCGCGCAGCGGCCGAGGAGGGCTTCGCCCACCTGCGCGACCGCGCGGCCTACACCTGGTTCAACCGCATCGCCGCCGTGAGATACATGGAGGTCCACGACTTCCTGCCCAGCCGCGTGCGCATGTTCACCCGCCCCGCCGCGGACGGCGGCTGGGAGCTGGGCAGCCAGGCCGTGGACGAGGCGCTCGACGTGGAGATCGAGGGGGCGGACCCCGCCCGCATAGCCGAGCTCAAGCAGGCCGGCGAGGACGGGCCGCTGTTCCGCTACCTGTTCCTGGCCCAGTGCGCCGAGCTCTCCGGGTGCCTTCCCGGCGTGTTCCAGCCCGTGGACGCCTGCATGGCGCTGCTGCTGCCGGCGAACCTCATGGACGCGGACGGCGTCATCGGTCGTATGGTGGGCGACATCCCCGAGGAGGACTGGGAGAACGTCTTGCTTTTGGGCTGGATGTACCAGTACTACAACGCGGAGCGAAAGGCCGAGGTTGACGCTGCTGTCAAAAAGGGCGCCAAGGTCGAAACGAACGACCTCGCTCCTAAGACGCAGCTCTTTACCCCCGACTGGATCGTGCGCTATATGGTCGACAACTCCCTCGGTCGCCTGTGGATGCTCAACAATCCCCAAAGCCATCTTCGAGAGCAAATGGCGTATTACATCGAGTCCGATGCGGAGCACGAGGACTTCATTCATATCTCTAGCCCCGAGGACATTACGTTCTGCGACCCGGCGTGCGGCTCGGCGCATATCCTTGCCTACGCATTCGAGCTGTTGGTGCAGATGTATCTTGAGCGCGGCTACCCTGAGCGCGAGATCCCTGAGCTTATATTGACGAAGAACCTGTACGGTATGGAGATTGACCCTCGTGCCGGGCAGTTCGCTAGTTTGGTTCTTGCTATGTGCTCCCGTGAGCACGACCGTCGTTTCTTTAAACGCGACGTGTCTGCGAATATCCTAACTCTGCAGCCCGTTGCATTCGAAGAGGGTGACCTTCCTGAAGGGTGCGCACTTGCCAAGAAGCGTGCCCTTTTGGGTGCCCTTGCTCATCTTGACGAGGTCGGTTCGCTTCTTGTTCCCGATAGCGCCGATATCGCGGCGATCCGTGAAGCGATTGAACTTTGTGGCGGCTTGCAAAGTGGCCTGTTCGCCAGCAATACGCAAGAGAAACTAAAGGTTGCGCTTGCCGACTGCGAGGCCCTGTCTTCGAAGTTTTCATGCGTTGTGGCCAATCCGCCTTACTTGGGTAGCTCTGCTTTCGACCCCTTTATGTCGAAGTGGATTAAGAAGAATTACGCCGACGTGAAGAGCGATCTGTGCACCTGCTTTATCTCGCGCATTTTTTCGCTCACAGAAGAGGCGGGCCTCGCGGGCCTCGCGACGTCGAATAGCTGGATGTTCTTGTCGTCTTACGAGAACTTGCGCCAGCAGCTGGTCGCCACTAAAACAATTGATAGCTTGGTGCAGCTTTCTGTTCACGGTTTCCATGGTATCGCTGCTCAGGTGTGCACGTTTGTAATTAGGAACAAGCATGTTGCTGGCTATCGTGGCGGCTATATCAGATTGAATGATTTCGATCATTGGTCACTGCAGGAAGGTAAGACCCTCGAGGCAATCGACAACCCCGACTGCGGCTGGTTCTACCGCCGCGACGCCGAGACCTTCAAGCAGATCCCCGGCACCCCCATCGCCTACTGGGCAAGCGTCGGGTTGCTCAACGCATTTGAAG
>CAKUCJ010000289.1 GCA_934643435.1 uncultured Collinsella sp. | reverse complement strand
GGTCAACGCACTGCATCAGCTGCCCGAGTATGACAATGCCCGCGTCGCCTACCACACCGACACCGACGTCGTGGCCGACGCCATCGCGCGCGAGGTAGATGCGACCAAGCCGCTCGGCATCGACACCGTCATGCGCTCCGGCTTTTTGATGCCGCTCCTGGAGCGTCATGCCGCCAGCGAGTTTTTCCTGGGAGATTTTGCCGTCACCGCCGCGCGCACCTACAAGGATGCGGCCGAGCAGGAGCTCATGCGCGTGTCCTCGACCGCCAACGACGCCGTGATGGCCGATGCAATCAAGCTCGTGCACGAGGGCGTAACGGAGCGCGAGATTGCCGACCAGATGCTCGGCCTGTACCGCAAGCACGACTGCGAGGGCTTTAGCTTTCCGCCGATCGTGAGCTTTGGCGCCAACGCCGGTGACCCGCATCACGAACCCGACGGCACCGTGCTCAAGCGCGGCGACGTGGTGCTGTTCGACATTGGCGGGCGCCATCGTAACTACTGCTCGGACATGACGCGCACCTTCTTTTGGGGCGAGCCGGACGACGAGACGGCACGCATCTACGACATCGTGCGCTGCGCCAACGAGGCCGCCGAGGCGCTCATCGCGCCGGGCGTGCGCATGTGCGACCTGGACCGCGCCGCGCGCGATGTAATTGAGGACGCGGGCTACGGCAAGTACTTTACGCACCGACTAGGACATTCGATTGGCCTACAGGATCACGAGCCGGGCGACGTCTCGCTCGTCAACGAGCAGGTCATTGAGCAGGGTATGACGTTCTCCATCGAGCCGGGCATCTATCTCCCCGGCCGCACCGGCGTCCGCATCGAGGACCTTGCCCTGGTCACCGAGTCCGGCGTAGAGATTCTCAACAGCTACCCCCACAAGCCGACCCGCCTGGACTAACCCAATCTCAAGGACCCCTCAATAAGTTGCGGTGGAATACGGACTGTTTACGCCTTATAGCCCATAAAACAGTCCCTATTTCACCGCAACTGACAAAGCGCCAGGGTAGCTAATTTTCGCCGCGCCACGAAAACGGGCCATCTACTACGTTTAACCCGCATGGGTCGACCATGCGGGTCTTTTTTGAAAATTGACAAGCCGTCTACCTGCGGTTTTATTTTTGCGATTTTCGGTGTGGTCGGGGGTAGTCGGTCAAACGTAGTAAATAGGCCTATTTCGTGGCGAGGGGCTACCCCGCAGTATGAGCTAGCGCAGTAGACCGGCCACTTCGCCGGCTAGGGTGATGGTGCCGGCAGCCACGAAGGGCTCGCCTGCGGCATCGAAAGCCGCGAGGGCCTCGGGCACGCTGGGGTACACGCCGGCGAGCTTGTCGGCATCCACGAGCTTGGCAAGCTCCTCGGCCGGCAGGGCGCGGTCGGAATCGGTCTGGGTCACAACCACACGCGGGAAGGCCGGGATCAGCACGTCGACGATGCCCGCCACGTCCTTGTCGGCCAGTGCGGCGCACAGCAATGTGGGGCGATTTTCCACGCACGGATCGATCTCGTCCAGCGCGCTCACAAAGTTCTCGCAGCTCTGAGGGTTATGGCAGGCATCGATCAGCTTAAGTGGATCGGTCCCCAGCACATCAAAGCGACCCGGCGTAGGGCAACCCATAAGCGAAGCATCGAGCTTGTCGTGATCGAGCTCGCGGCCCAAATACCCCTCGCACAGCATAATCGCGCACGCGGCATTCTGCGGCTGATACGCCGGCTTGACCATGCTCGAGGTATAGATCGCACGCGGCGTAGTACAGCTAAACTCGACCGTATCACCCACATGAGTCGGCACCTTGGTCGTGGCATGGCTCACCACCAGCGGCACAACGCCGCACTCGCGACAACGCGCATCCATCACGCGCTGGACGCTCGGCTCGTGCGTGCCCTCACCCAGCACAACCAAGCGACCGGGCTTAATGACCGCAGCCTTCTCCCCCGCAATGGCCTCGAGCGTGTCGCCCAGGATGCGCGTATGGTCGAGCCCGATGCCCGTAATGGCAACGGCGACGGGATCGGTCGCACTCGTGGCGTCCCAACGTCCGCCCATGCCGACCTCGAGCACGGCAACGTCCACCGCAGCCTCGGCAAACACCACCAGAGCGGCAGCCGTCAGCAGGTCAAACGGCGTAATGGTATACGCGCGCTCCCCCGCCGCCAAGCGATGAGCATTCACGCGACGGCCCGCCTCAACAGCAGCAGAAACGCCACGGGCAAACGCCTCGTCACTCACAACGCGCCCATCGACCTCCATGCGCTCGGGATAGCGCACCAGCTGCGGCGACGTATACAGCGCGGTCTTGAGCCCCTCGCCACGCAAGATAGCAGCCGAAAAACGCGTGGTCGAAGTCTTGCCATTGGTACCAGCAACCTGAATGCAATCAAAATACTCGTCCGGACGCCCCAGCTCATCGAGCATATCGACAACCGTCTCAAGCAGCGGCCCAGCATCCCCAGAAATCCGCCCCGTATCAGCAGCCAACCCAACAGCCTCACCAAACGAAAGCAAATCAAACG
>CAKUCJ010000288.1 GCA_934643435.1 uncultured Collinsella sp. | reverse complement strand
CTTAACAACCTGCATCGATAATAAACGAACGGCTGTTCGTGGTCAACCGTTCAGATTCATCATATGCAGGTGTCCATTCCAAAACCCAACCAAACGCTGGCCAAACACCAACCAAACGCTTGACAACATCAATCTCAATAACGATCGCCTCTTACAAAACAAGGTCATGTACCAGCGCAAACGCCGTTCCCGTCAAAGGTCCCCGTCTCCACAATTAAGGGGCCCGAAGGCCCCTTAAACCACGTCTATTCCATAGAATTGAGCACGCGGACGATACGCTCCAGCGCCTCCGCGACCGCATAGGCGCGAACACACGATCGATCGCCCTCGTAGTGGCAGCGCGCGGACTCGACAACCGGCGCTCCCCCATCGGCCGCGCGATACGCCCAGCCGATATAGAAGGTTCCGGCCGGATCTTCCTCGGTACCGCCACCGGGGCCGGCATAACCCGTTGCGCTCACGGCGATATTGCTCTGATAGAGATCAAGCGAACCGACAGTCATCTCACGCGCCGTCTGGTGCGACACGGCGGTAAAACGATCCAACGTTTCTTGCTTAACACCAAGCACACGATGCTTGATCTCATCGCAGTAGGTCACAGCACCCCCACGAAGCACCGCCGAGGCTCCCGGAATATCGGCAATCGTCGAGGCAATCATGCCCGCCGTCAGCGACTCCGCCGTCGACACCGTCACCCCACGAGCACCCGCACGCTCAACAATAACTCGTGCCAGATCTTCGTTGCGTGCGTCAATCTGCGAAAAGGACTCCGTCATACCAATCAGGACCTAGACCGAAAAGACGATCTTGCGGCAGTTCCAGAAGTACTGAGCGCCCGAGATAATAGTCAGGATCACGGCGATGGCGTACAGGAAGCGCGACACCGAATAGATGCCGAGCGCCAGCGCCACGGGACCCAGGTTAAGACCGGCCATCGCAAAGACGCACAGATAGCCGCAGATGGAGACCATCGTGGTCGCCGTCTTATACTTACCGAGCTTATCGGCCGCAACGACCACGCCGGCAGCACTCGCGACCATGCGCAGGGCGCTCACCAGCAGCTCGCGAAACAGGATGATGAACACAGACCACACAGACACCGCGCCAAAATCCAGGAACAGCAGCAGGGCCGAAAACACGAGCAGCTTGTCGGCAATGGGATCCAGGAACTTGCCAAAGTCGGTAATCTCGTTGCGCGAACGGGCCAGATAGCCGTCAACCTTATCGGTGCACGAAAGGATGACATACAGAATAAAGGCAGCGGCGGCGAGCGGGCCGTCAAAGGCGCTCCAATCCGTACCGGCAACGCCCGTATGAGACAGGGCCGAGACGATCATGAACACCGGGATAAAGACGATGCGCACGCACGTCACGATATTGGCGGGCGTCCAAACACTCGTCAGTTCCTTATTGCTCTCGTTTGCCACGACGCTCTCCTACTCCACAACATGACCGATAAGCTCATAGCAGAAGCTATCGGTAAACTCAACGGTCAGAATATCGCCCACAGACGCCTCGTTGGCGTCCAGGTGCACCGCACCATCGGAATCGGGCGCCTGGAACCAGGCGTGACCGATCAGCTCGGCGCCGTCCTCGGTCTCCTCGATGCCGTCGACGATCACCTGGGCACGCTCGCCCACATGGGCGGCCGTGGCGGCAAAACCGAGCGACTCGGCCAGGTCCATGGCCTCCTGGGCGCGCTCGAGCTTGATCTCCTCGTCGACCTGGCCCTCCATCTTGGCGGCCAGGCTGCCTTCTTCCTGCGAGTAAGCGAAAACGCTCGTGTAGTCGAAGCCCACGGTGTCCATAAAGTCGATAAGATCGCGGAACTCGTCGTCGGTCTCGGTCGGGAAGCCGACCATGGCCGTGGAGCGGATCACGATGCCGGGGATGCGCTCGCGCAGATCGCGGAACAGGTCCTCGAGCTCCTGGCGCGAACCGGAGCGGCGCATGGCCTTCAGGATGCGCGCGTCGCAGTGCTGCACGGGGATATCGATATAGGGCAGCACCTCGGGCGTATCGCGAATCGTCTCGATAAGCTCGTCGGTCATGCCCTCGGGCTGCAGGTAGAGCACGCGTACCCAGACGTTATTCGGGCGCACGGCCTCGGCAACGGCACGCAGCAGTTGAGCCAGATTGCGCGGCGAGCCCTCGGCGACGCCCTCGTCGGCGAAGTCGGTGCCCCAAATGCCCGTGTCTTGACCGATCAGCACGATCTCGCGCACGCCGCCGGCAACCAGGTCGCGCACCTCGGAGATAATGCTCTCGGCATTACGCGAGTGATAGCGGCCGCGAATGTAGGGGATCATGCAGAAGCTGCAGAAGCGGTTGCAGCCATCGGAGATCTTGACGTAGGCAACGGCACCCTCGACGGTGCGCTTGACCTGCGGAATATAGGCAGCAATCTCGCGCTCGACACCCAGTACGCCGTCGATAACCGCCACGATGCCGTCTTCCTCATCGGCCTTCACAAAGGCCGCGACCTCGGGCAGCTCGTCGGGCAGGTCATCGCCATAGCGCGACGGCACGCAGCCGCA
>CAKUCJ010000287.1 GCA_934643435.1 uncultured Collinsella sp. | reverse complement strand
TCGAGCGTCGACGAGATCGAAGAGCTCAACAAAATGCAAACCGAGCTCGAGCAGAACAAGACCGAGCTCGAGCAGGCCAAGTCCCAGCTCGAAGCTGAGCAGAAAAACGCCGAGGATGCACTGGCTCAGGCCCAGCAGCTCCGCAGCGAAGCGCAGGCAAAGGCCGAGCAGGAAAATGCCGCCGAGCTGGCCAAGCTCGAGGCCGACAAGGCCGCAGCCGCCGAGAAGCTCTCGGGCGAGGGCGTGAGCGGCAACAACTCCAACAGCCAGGCCAACAACGCCAACACCACCATCGACACCACGGTGAACAACGCCAATACCGGCAACTCCGATTACGACTCGTTTATCAACGAGTGGACGAGCCGTATCGACAACTACCTCGCCGGCTCCCCCATGGCGGGCCAGGGTTATAACTTTGCCGTGGCCGCTTGGAACACCGGTGTTGACCCCCGTTGGTCCCCCGCCATCGCCTGCATCGAGAGCAGCAAGGGTCTCTATTGCGCCAACTCCTACAATGCCTGGGGCTGGAGCGCCGTCGGCGGCGGCTGGCGTAGCTTTGGCAGCTGGGGCGAGGGTATCGCAGCCCATGTGGCCTATCTTGGTCGCAATTACGGCTCCACGCTTACCCCGGCGGCAGCCAAAAAGTACTGCCCGCCCACGTGGCAGGACTGGTACAACAAGGTTGCAACCCAGATGAACCGTATCTAAGCACAACTTTAAAGGGCCCCAAACGGGGCCCTTTTCTTTTAGAAGCTATAGCTAGGCAACGATACCGGTCGCATTACCGATGGCAATAACCAAGATCATAACGACGCTCATAATCCCCAACGCCTTGAGCCACAGCATGGCAAACTCACGACCCCGATAGCGATCGAGCACGGGAAAGCGACGTCGAAGTCTGCGGCGATCGAGCATGCCAAACGAGATAAGCAGCACCATTCCATCGACCATAAGGAAATACTCAAGGGCCAAAAACCACGTTGGATAGCTGCGGTTGGCTCCCGTGGGCTGAAACACGGCAAAATGGCTTCCGACCAGTAGCAGCAAGGTTGCCACGTAGATAATGCCGTTCCAAATACGCCCGATGGGTTCCGGAATCCGCGAAAGTGGGCTCTTGCGGGCAGGCGTCAGCGGCGAGGCGGCCAGGTGCTGTTGCGCAGAAGGCAGCGGCGCAGGAGAAGCCGCCCGAGTCGCAGCGGGTCTCATTGCGCCGGCACACAATGAGGCTGGCAGGCACAGCTCATATGCCGCGAGCGCGGCGTGCCCCAACGCCGCCGCGCTCGCAAAGCGCTTAGCTGGATCGAGCGCCATCGCCATGCAAATCGCATCGGCCAGCGGGGTGGGAATGCCATGCGCCTCACACTGCTCACGCATGCCGCATCCCGGCTTGGGGTCGGTCCCTGTCAAACAAAAGAACAGGAGCGCGCCGAGCGCATAGACGTCGCTGCGCACGCTCGTCTGCCCAAAACCATACTGCTCGGGCGGCGCGTAGGGCCGTGTGCCAAACTTGACGGTATCGGCATCGGCGCCATCGCGCCATACGCGTGCAATCCCCAAATCGATGATTACCAGCGACGAAAAGGTCATGCCGGCATCGGTCGCATACCTCACACCCGACACGATAATGTTCGACGGCTTAAGGTCACGATGAATCACCGGCACCGGCACCTCCCCCGCCACAGCAAAACCGTCATGGAGCTCGCCCACCGCGTCACACAAGGCGCCAAACAGCTCGCACGCATAATCAGGGGTCGCGCCCAAACGCCCCACCAGGGCCTCGAGCGTCTCGCCTTCGACATATTCCATGACCACGCAAAGCTCGTCGCCCACGCGACGGCAGTCGACAATCCGGGGCAAGTGCTCAAAACGACGGCCGGCGCGCTGGGCCGCAAACAGACGCTCGTATGCTCCGCCAATCTGTGCCGAGGCGTCGATGCGCTTGCGCACGAAGGGACCGAGAGACCCGCCGCCAGACCCCTCAAAGTAGACGAGTTCAGTTGTCTCTACGTCCGAACGCTTAAGCACACGATCTGTACGATAGCTGTCGTCGCGGTCGAGTGACGCCAGGTGCTCGGCGAGCGCGGCCGTCAGCTCATCGTCGGAATATGTTGAGCTTTGAGTATCCATAGCGTCCATAATAACGCAGGGCACGGACACCTCATGGTATCCGCGCCCTGTTCGGTTGCATCGTTGATGCGACGGTGTCGCCGGCTCAGCCATCAACCATTAACTCACCGTCTCCTCACCAAAGCGGTACAGCTCCTCATTAACCTTTTGCAGGCTGCAGCCGCGGTCGATGCAAAAGATGATAATCGCATCACGACGGTCCTTACAGTTGAGGACATTTGCTCCGGCAGCCGTCAGGGCGCGATTGGCCTCTTTGAGCGTCAGCGCCATGGCAAAGGCAATCTGCAGTACCTTATTGCGGCTCGGATGGCGCGCGCCGGTAAAGATCTGATAGCCAAACGTCTCGTTAAGGTCGGCCATACGCACCACACGGGGGCGCTCCAAGCCCTTTTCTTGCAGCAGCTGCTTAAGGT
>CAKUCJ010000286.1 GCA_934643435.1 uncultured Collinsella sp. | reverse complement strand
GTCCTGGTTTGGCCGGGGCGCCGTTTTTTTGTGGCTGGGGAGCGTCAAGTCGAAGCCGCCCTTCACTGCTTACACACCGTTCACCGAGTTATAGTAGCCTTTTGTCGAAGCGTGGAATATACTTTCATTAACACGTTGCTTCGTGAAAGGAACATTCATGATTTACACGCTCACTGCAAATCCCGCTATCGACTACAACATCGCTTGCGACGGCCTCACCTCCAACACCGTTACGCGTACCCGCAACGCGGTCTACACCCCCAACGGCAAGGGCCTCAACGTCTCGTTTACGCTCGATCACTACGGCGTCGACACCACGATCCTGGGCTTCTTCGCCGGTTTCTCGGGCGAGTTCATCGTCAAGGGCGCCGAGGCCCTGGGCGTGCCCGTCAAGCCCGTCTGGACCGATGGCATCACGCGCGTCAACGTCTTCCTCAACGCCGGCCCCGACACCGAGTACAACATGGTCAACGCCGGTGCCGCCATCAACGAGGCCAACGAGCAGGAGATGTTTGAGCTCATCGATTCGCTCGACGACATGACCTGCCTGGTCATCAGCGGCTCGCTGCCCCCCAACACCTCCGAGGGCTTCCTGGCTGAGGTCCTGCGTCGCGTCAAGGCCAAGGGCGCCGAGTTCGCGCTCGACATCTCGAGCCATCAGCTGGCCGACCTCATTGCCATGGAGCCGCTGCTCATTAAGCCCAACGACGACGAGCTGCTCGACATCTTTGGCATTAAGGTGAGCGGTGGCGACGATGAGTCCGTCAAGGGCGCTATGGCCGAGCTTCACGCCAAGGGCGCTAAGAACGTGCTGCTGACCCTGGGTGGCGCCGGCGCGTACTTCTCCAACGGCGAGCACATCTGGTTTGCCAAGCGCGACTTCGAGGTCAACCTGCTTTCTACCGTCTGCGCGGGCGATTCCTCGCTGGCCGCTTTCCTGTCCGTGTGGCACGACGCCCCCGAGCGCGTCGAGGACGCCCTGCGTCTTTCGATGGCTACCGGCGCCAACGTGGTCGAGTGCCCGGGCCTGGGCGATTTTGCCAAGGTCGAGGAGTATAAGAAGGGCATCGCTATCCGTCAGGTTTGCTAGGTCTGGCATAGCACTTGAGCATTTCGCATCCGTCTTGATAGCAGGACGGATGCGTTTTTGTTTATCGGACTTGCGTGTGCAGGAGAGGCGGTTTCTTGCTAGACTTCTGGCAGACGCAATCGAGAGTCAATGAGATAGCCGCAGGAGGCCACAGGTATGTGCAATGTTTCGCTCAACGGTACGCAGCCGACCGATGCCTCCCTGCGAGTGCTGCGCGCGCTCGAGGCAGCCGGTCTTGAGGCCTGGTACGTGGGCGGCTGGGTGCGCGATGCCCTGATGGGATGCCCCAGCCACGATGTGGACATGTGCTGCAGCGGCTTGTGGCAGGAGTCCAAGGCGGCGCTCGAGACTGCCGGCATTGCGGTGGTGGAATCTGGCATTAAATTTGGCGGTATTACCGCCATTTGCGATGGCGAGCGCATCGAGGTCACCACGTACCGCCTGGATGGCTTTTATACCGACGGCCGCCATCCCCAGAGCGTGGAGCGTGCGGCTTCGCTCGAGGACGACCTGGCGCGTCGCGATTTTACCGTCAACGCTATGGCCTGGCATCCCGAGCGGGGCCTTGTCGATCGCTATGACGGTCAGGGCGACTTGGAACGTAAGCTGATCCGTGCCGTCGGCGACCCCAAGCGTCGCTTTAACGAGGACGCGCTGCGCATGCTGCGTGCGGTGCGTTTTGCCTGCCGCCTGGACTTTATGATCGAGCCCCAGACGAAGCTTGCCCTTGCCGAGTGTGCGCAACTGCTCGACGCCATGGCGCGCGAGCGCGTGGGTATTGAGCTCGAGGGCATTCTTTCGACCGGCCATGGGGGAGACGCGATGCTGCGCTATCCCGAGCTTATTTGCGCCGCCGTGCCCGAGCTTGCTGCGGGTCGTGGATTCGACCAGCGTAGCGTCTACCATGCCTTTAACGTGTACGAGCATATCGCCCGCGTACTGACGGTGGCGGGGGAGCTGGCGCTGTGCGATGGCGTCGCGCCTTCGCCGAGCCTGATGTGGGCGGCGTTTTTGCACGATGTCTCCAAGCCTGAGTGCTTTACCGTCGATCATGCCGGCAGTGGCCACTTCTATGGTCATCCCGAGCTTGGAGCCAAGAAGGCGCGCGCCATTATGGATCGCCTGGCGCTTTCGCACGATTTGGTGCGCGACGTGTGCCTGCTGATCAAATACCACGACAAGCCGCTGCGCCCTGAGCGCTCCTGCTTGCTCAATATGATGCGCGCTCTTTCGGGTGAGGGCATCGACACGCCGCGACTGATGGACGAGCTTATGGACCTTAAGCGTGCCGATACACTCGGTAAGGCTCCATCTTGCTTCTATTACGTCGAGACGATCGAGGAGATCCGCGCGCTCGTGCACGAGCTGCTGGCGGCGGGGGAGCCCTATACGCTCAAGATGCTCGCTATCAACGGCGGCGACCTGATTCGTGCGGGCGTCAAGCCGGGACCGG
>CAKUCJ010000285.1 GCA_934643435.1 uncultured Collinsella sp. | reverse complement strand
CGAGCACGCCGACCAAGATGGCGTATTCGGTAGTGCCCTGCGCGCTCTCCTCCTGCAGCAGCGCCTTGGCGCGCTGGCGAGCGCGGATTGCCTGGCAAAAAGCCCAACTCCAAGCCTTGCCCGCAATGTCGGTCATCGTGTTCATATATTCCTCCCTACATCATCCCGCCTGCTCCCAGCAGCGGGCCCAATATGGACAGAAGCAACGCCGGCAAGATGAGCGTGCCGGTGGGAATCAGCAACTTGACGGGCGCGCGCTCGATCTCGCGCTCGACTGCGGCGCGATGGGCCGCGCGGATCTCGCGACTTTGGGCAGCCAGCGTCTCGGCAAGCGGGGCGCCCAGGGCAAGCGCCTGCCCCACCGTAATGGCGAAGGTCTCGAGCGCCCGCACGTCCAGATCGCGTGCGGCAGCCAACAGCTCGGCTTCGCGCGTCCCCACGCCCACCTGCCACGCCATGCAGGCGCGCTCCAGACGGATGGCCAGCACCGACCGACGATTGGCGCAGAAAATCTCGAGCGCCGCATCAAACGAAAGGCCGGCCGAAAGCCCCAGGCGCACCACGTCGATCATCTCGGACACCTCGCCGAGCGACACCTGCGCCGGGCCGCCCGCCCCAATCGCGCCCTTCACTCGCACAGTCAGGGCATCGATTACCGAGCGGCACGCGGCAACGACCAGCACCGCCTCGCGCTTGCACGCCTCCGCGATTTTGTGAGCCTCCGCACGTTCCAAACCTGTCGCGGCAAACACGCTCAGGGCGCATAAACAAGCCGCAACCCCAACCAGGGTGCTCATAGCTCCACCCGCATAATGCGCCGGATAACCACCAGAGCGACAGCGTTGAGGGCAAGGCCCAGCACCACCGCGCCCGCACCGACCGGCGTCGCAAGACCACGGCGAAAGTCGGCCGAAAGCAAGGCAAGCACCGCGCACATGCCCGCTGGCATCGCCGCGACCATGTGCGCCGACATGCGTGCCTGCGACGTCTTAACGTCCAGGCGGCGCTTGAGCTCAATGCGCTCCCCCACCATGCTCGACGCCTCTGATAGCAAGCCGGCAAGCGGAGCGCCGGTACGCTGCGATACCTTGAGCGCCAAGGTGACGAGCGAAAGGCCGGGGGCATCGATGCGAACGAGCAGGTCATCGAGCGCGTCGGTCGCCGAGATGCCGCAATCGATTGCCGCCGCCACCCGCAAAAACTCGGTATGTACCGGCTCTTGCGCATGGGCGCCCACAAAGCGCATGCCCTGCGCCAGCGAGTGTCCCGAGGCAAGCGACATGGATAGCGCCGTGAATGCCTCGGGCATGGCCTCTTCAACATCATGCTGTTCGCGGCGGCGGTCGAAGGTGTCACGCGCGGCGCCCACGCCAAACGGCGCCACCAGTCCCAAGACAAAGCCGATAGGCGACAACGACGCAACGGCCAGCAAAACGCTGCAGATACCGCTCGACAACAGCAGAAATGCCAGACGAGCCGCGTTATCCTCGATAGCGAGGCCAAGGCGATCTACGGGGCTCAGCGACGCCCACGAACGAGCAATCTTTGCCAGCAGATCGTTTTCCACCAGCTCACGGGGCAGCTTCTCCGCCATCGATTCGAGCGTCTGGCGCGCCAGCTCCGCCGGCGGCACCCGCGGCACACGAGGCTCTGCCCCGCACGCCGTCGCGACCGAAAGCCCCGCCAGACCCCCTACGACGAGGGGCACAGCGATCTCCATTCGTCCACCTCCTCTTGCGTGAGCGTTCCCGACCGCAAGCCCTCCGCAATAAACGGCGGCTCGCGGTCGAGCGTCCAAGTGCGTTCGGCGGCATCGAATGTCACGTAGCGCTCGAGCTCCACACCGCCCGACGCACCGCGGTGAACCCCCGAATATGAGGACACAAAACGCCTGCCGTCTGCATGGCGCTCGGACATCACGATGCCGTCGAGCGCCATGGCGATCTGCTCTTCGATAAGCTCACTCGGCAAATCGATGCCGTAGCGCGCAAGCAGCGTCAGACGAACCACGGTCTCCTGCTCGGTGCCCGCATGGAGCGTGGTGAGCGACCCGTCGTGACCCGTGTTCATGGCCTGCAGCATGTCGCAGCACTCGGCGCCGCGCACCTCGCCCACGACGATGCGGTCGGGGCGCATGCGCAGGGCATTCGTTACCAGGTCACGAATCGTCACCGCGCCCTCGCCCTCGATTGACGCCTCGCGCGCCTCCAGACGAACCACGTGCGGGTGATGCGCAAACTTGAGCTCGGCGGAATCCTCGATCGTCACGATGCGCTCGCCGGTGGAAATCTCGCACGACAGTGCGTTGAGCAGCGTGGTCTTGCCCGAGCCCGTGCCTCCCGCAACCGCCAGATCCTGCCGCAACGACACCGCGCACGACAGCAGCTGCGCATACCAGAGCGGCAGCGACCCCAGCCCCACGAGCTCGTCCAGCGAACAGATGCGGTCGGAGAACTTGCGGATGGTCAGGATTGGCCCGTCGATCGCCACAGGCGGAATCACCGCGTTGACGCGATAGCCCGTCTTGAGGCGGGCGTTGACGAT
>CAKUCJ010000284.1 GCA_934643435.1 uncultured Collinsella sp. | reverse complement strand
ACGACGGGCGACTTTGCGTTCTCCAAGATCAGCGCAACGATGATCATCGAGGTCATCTACAACTTCCTGCTGCCCGAAATCGAGGACGCACGCGAGCACATCAGCTACTACGAGGAACTCATCCAGCCGGATAAGGTCGTGGAGTAGTCAACTTGGGGAGCCGATAGGCGCCGTCCGCCACGAAACGTGCCTATCTACTACGTTTAAACCGCAGGCGCCAACCATACACGCAAAACTAAGAAAACCGCAGGCGTTCTACCTGCGGTTTTCTATTTGCAAATATTGGTATGGTAGCCGATACCCTATTAAACGTAGGAGATAGCCGCATTTCGTGGCGGGCGGTGCCGGACAAGCACGTGTTGGGACAAAATTACCCCCGCGCTTCATCGAGCATCTGCTTTGCGTGGGCCAGGCTCGCCTCCGATTGGTCGCCGCTGAGCATGCGGGCAATCTCGGCGGTTCGGGCCTCGCCGGTCACCTCGTTCAGGTGCGTCTGAGGAACATCTCCGGGCTCCTTGCTGACCACGTAATGTTTGTCGGCCATGACGGCAACCTGCGCCAAGTGAGTTACGACAATCACCTGGTGCGTGGCGGCAAGATCTGCCAGCACGGCGGCCAGTGCACGGGCGGTGGAGCCGCCGACACCGGCATCGACCTCATCAAATACCAATGTATCGACACCGTCCGCGTTACCGAGGACAACTTTGCTCGCCAGCATCACGCGGCTCAGCTCGCCGCCCGAGGCAATGCGACGCAAAGGACGCGGCGTCAGTCCGGCGCCACTGCGGTACAGCAGCTCGTAGCTCGAAGGTCCCGCTGGCGTCCACTCGGCGCGCGGCAAATCGCGCGACTCCCAGACAAGCTCGGCGCCACCCATCTCCAAGCGCGCCATTTGACGACCGACCTCGTGACAAAAACGCGGGGCTGCCGTATTGCGAGCGCGCTTAAGCGCCTTAGCAGCGGCGAACAACTCGCGCTCGGCAGCGCCAAGCGCCTCGCGTGCCTTTTTGATCCGCTCATTGCCATCGTCAACGAGCGACAGAAGCTCTTGCGAGCGATCACGCATGGCAAAGACATCGTCCATGGTGGGACCCCACTGGCGCAGCAGGCCCTTGAGGTCGGAATAGCGCTCGCGCATACGGGCGAGCTCACGAGGGTCAAACGCAACGCCATCGCGATAAGCACGCAGCTCATTGGCGCAATCCTCGAGTGAGATGCAGGCGTCAGAAAGCGCATCGGCAATGTCGCCGAGCTTACGATCGACAGCAGCCATACGCGAAAGCTCAGCCACGGCGCTGTTCACGGCGTCGAGCGCTCCCCCTTCGACAGCAAGCGATGCATGAGCCTCGTTGGCTGTGGCTACCAAGACCTCGGCATGCTCTGAGCGTGGCAGCAGTTCCTCGAGTTCCTCGTACTCGCCTGGCTTGGGATCGACCTCGGCGATACGCTCGAGGGCAAAACGCGCCTCCTCGACGAGACTCCCCTGTGCGCGCGAGGCCTCCTCCACACGACGAAGCTCTTTCGCGGCCGCGCGCGATGCCTTAAAGCAGGTGTGATAACGGTCGAGAGCCTCGAGCGCAGAGCGGCCTGCCCAGGCATCCACCATGGCGACATGGTGCGCCGGATCGAGCAGGCGCTGATGCTCGTGTTGACCGCACAGGTCCATCATCACGCCCACGCGCTCCGAAAGCTCACGCACGCTGGCAATACGGCCATCGATCTTCACGCGGCTGCGGCCCTCGGCAGAAAGGCTACGCTGCACGGTGAAACCCTCGGCGTCGTGAGGGCCGTCGAACAGGCGAGCCTCGACGCTCGCCAGCGCCTCGCCCTCACGCACCGTCGACGAATCGGCGCGCTCGCCCAAAATGAGCTTGAGCGCCGAGAGCAGCGCGGTCTTGCCGGCACCGGTCTCGCCGGTCAGGACGGTCAAGCCGGCACTCGGCACCAGCGTCGCCTCGCGAATGAGTGCAATGTTGGAAACCTGCAGCTCATCGATCATGACGGACTCCGTAGAAAACACGACTCACCGAGTTGTAGAAGCTCTCGGGACCGTAGTCGAGCAGCAGCACGTCACCGGGGCCGCGACGCACAGCCACGCTCTCGACGGTGCCGTCGCAGGTAATGAACTGACCGTCGATAGCGATAGCCGGCACGCTCGGGCGATCATCGGACATAAAGATCTCGACGACATCGCTCGGCGAGGTCAAGAAAGCGCGGGCCTGAATGGTATGCGGCGCGATGGGCACGCAGACCATACCTGCGTAATCGGGGCTTACGATAGGGCCGCCGGCGCTCAGGGCATAGCCCGTAGAGCCGGTCGCCGTGGACACAACCACGCCGTCGCCGCGCAGTCGATCGATATGGTGGCCCGACACGGTGATGTCGAACTCAACCATATCTGACAGCGGGCCGCGTGTAAGCGCCATGTCATTGAGGGCAAAGGCGCGCACGACGTCCTTCGTACCGTCGTCGCGTACGGACACGATATCCGCAGCGATCGTGGCACGGCGGCTCACGTGGAGTTCGCCGGACAGAGCATCGCTCACGACCTGCAAAAT
>CAKUCJ010000283.1 GCA_934643435.1 uncultured Collinsella sp. | reverse complement strand
AGTTGCGGTGAAATAGGGATTGATTTTGGCTTCTATCAGGCAAAACAGTCCGTATTTCACCGCAAGTTAGAAATAGGAAGGTATTTCGCAATGAAGATCGCTCTTATCAACGAGAACTCTCAGAACTCCAAGAACCCCATGATCGAGGCTGCCCTTAAGAAGGTTGTTGAGCCCATGGGTCACACCGTCTTTAACTATGGCATGTATGCCGAGGAGGGCTCCGCTCCCCTCACCTACGTCCAGAACGGCATCCTGGCCGCCGTGCTGCTCAACTCTGGCGCTGCAGACTACGTCGTGACCGGCTGCGGTACCGGCGAGGGCGCTATGCTCGCCTGCAACTCCTTCCCCGGCGTGCTGTGCGGCCATGTTGCCGACCCGCTGGATGCCTACACCTTTGCCCAGGTCAACGATGGTAACGCCGTCGCCATGCCCTTCGCCCTCAAGAACGGCTGGGGCCAGGAGCTCAACCTGGAGTACACCTTCGAGAAGCTCTTTGGCTTTGGTTCGGGCAACGGCTATCCTGCCGAGCGTGTTGAGCCCGAGCAGCGCAACAAGAAGATCCTCGACGGCGTCCGCGCTGTGACCATGCGTCCGCTCGTCGACGTCCTGGGCGAGATCGACCAGGACCTGGTCAAGGACGCCCTGGCTGGCGAGCACTTCCAGGAGTACTTCTTCGCCAACGCCACCGACGAGGCCATCATCGCCAAGGTCAAGGAGCTCCTTGGGCTCTAATCACACGACCCATCGCATCTAACGCAAGCGGCGGCCGCCCCAACACGGGACGGCCGCCGCTTTTTGCTAGAAATGGTGCAACGCCTGTTTTAGGACTCGTCGATAATCTGATGGCAAATCCTTGCAAGCGCTGGGAACTCCGAGGTCACCGCATCCCACACAACCGCCCGATCGACATTGCCGTAATCGTGCGCAAGGTAATTTCTCATTCCAACGATGCCACGCCACTCAATTTCGGGATGAAGCCGCTGCGCCTTCTCGGATAACTTACCCGCCTCTTCCGTCACCCTCAGAGCGCACATAAGAAGTGAATCAGCGAGCGTTCGGGCTTTGATGTCATCGCCGTAGAGAAAGTCGCTCTCAGTAACGTCGAACGCCCTGATCCTTTTGTTCGTCTCATCGATCGCTTCAAGGATTTCTTGAGCGCGCTGCACATCTGATTTACGGGCGAACATAGAGCACCACGCCCTCCTTGGCGATTGCCTGCGCGAAATCTTCGCGCAGCTGCTCACTCGAAACTACATCAACGTTTTTGCCCGTGGCCTCTTTGATTTCCTCTCCAAAGGAAGAGAGGGCAAACAACCCGAACGTCATTGTCGGGTCAAGCTCTATGCGCAGGTCAATATCGCTGCCGTCATGTGCATCGCATCTGGCGTACGAACCGAACAGTGTAACTGATTGAATCGCCTTCCGGCTGCGTGCGGCCGAGACTACGGCGGCCTTAATCTCTTCGGTAGTCAAAACGCCCGCCTCCGTTTCTTTCCTGTCCGTCGAAAGTGAGGGAACAAACGGAAGAGAACGCTCCCGCAGCATCTGGCGCATAAACATGTTAACCGCCACAGAAGACGTCATGCCGAGTTCTTCGCAAAGCTCGGCAAACGATTCCTTAATTGTCGCATCCACTCGAACGCTCAAAACCGATGCGCTCATTTCAGCCTCCTGTATGACGTTATCTATACAGTATCATACAAGTTATTCATGGTGCAAAGGGGTCAGGTTTACGTGCACCAACTTGGTGCAAACTAACCTGACCCCAATGCACCAACTTGGTGCAAAGTAACCTGACCCCCATGCACCAAGGGGTTGCCTAGAAGGCGCAGGCCACTTTGTAGCCGTCGCCGATGGCGTCGCGGATGTTGCCGCACTTGTTGGCGTCGCCCAGCACGTGGGTGGTAACGCCGGCAGCTGCCAGGTCGTCGGCGAGCTTAGTGTTGGGACGGTAGCCCATGGCGAGCACCAGCGTATCCGCGCCCGTGATGGTGTGGATCTCGCCGTCCTTCTCGTAGCTGATAGTGTCCTCGGTGATCTCGGTCACCTTGGCCTCGGTCAGCACATGGACGCCCTTGGAGAGCATGCGCGTGATGAGCACCGCGCGGCCGGCGCCGCCCTCGTTGGCGGCGAGGGTCTTGGTCATCTCGATGACGGTGACGTCGCGGTTGGCCGGCGACAGGTCGTTGACCAGCGGAGCCAGATAGTCTGCCGTCTCGCAGCCGACAGTGCCGCCGCCCACGATGACGATCTTCTTGCCCGGGAAGGCGTTGCCGCCCAGCAGGTCGTCAGCCGTCATGACCTGCTTAAAGCCCTGCATAAAGGCCGGAGCGATGGGCTCGGCACCATAGGCCAGGACAACCTCGTAGCCGGCGTAGTCACGCTGAATGTCCTCGGCAGAAAGCTCGGTACCAAAGATGCACTTTACGCCGGCCTCGGCAAGACGGCGATACTGGTACTTGATCACGCGGGTGAGCTCCTGCTTTGCCGGCGGAACGGCTGCGATGCGCATCTCGCCGCCCGGCTCGTCCTGCTTGTCCACGAGCACCACGTTATGGC
>CAKUCJ010000282.1 GCA_934643435.1 uncultured Collinsella sp. | reverse complement strand
GCCGGGTCGGTCAGGTCGTCTGCGGGGACGTAGACAGCCTGAACGGAGGTAATGGAACCCGTCTTGGTCGAGGTAATGCGCTCCTGGAGGTCGCCCATCTCGGTAGCCAGCGTGGGCTGGTAGCCAACGGCGGACGGCATACGGCCCAGAAGTGCGGAAACCTCGGAACCGGCCTGCGAGAAGCGGAAGATGTTATCGATGAACAGCAGAACGTCCTGACCACGATCGCGGAAGTACTCAGCAGTGGTAAGGCCGGCCAGACCGATGCGCAGACGCGCTCCGGGCGGCTCGTTCATCTGACCGTAGACCAAGCAGGTCTTGTCGATAACGCCCGACTCGCTCATCTCGAGGAACAGGTCGGTACCCTCGCGGGTACGCTCGCCGACGCCGGTGAACACCGAGGTGCCGCCGTGCTCCTGGGCGAGGTTGTTGATGAGCTCCTGAATCAGAACGGTCTTGCCGACGCCGGCGCCGCCGAACAGACCCGTCTTGCCGCCACGGATGTAGGGCTCGAGCAGGTCGACGGCCTTGATGCCGGTCTCGAAGATCTCGGTCTTAGTGGTGAGCTCGTCGAAATGAGGTGCCGGGTGATGGATGGGATAGAACTCATCGATCTGGGGCATGGGCTTGCCGTCGACGGGCTGGCCCATAACGTTCCAAATGCGGCCGAGGGTCTCGGGGCCGACGGGCATCTTCATGGGTGCGCCGGTGTCGACCGCGACGACGCCGCGCTGCAGGCCGTCGGTCGACGTCATGGCGACGGTACGAACGACACCGCCGGGAAGCTGGGACTCAACCTCCAGGATGGTGCTGATGTGGCCCATCGGCGTATCGGCCTCGACCGTGAGTGCGTTGTAGATCGAGGGGACGGCGCCATCGAACTTAACGTCGACGACAGCGCCGATGATGCGGACGATACGTCCCTCACCGGCCGTCTGACGCGTCGTGGCCTCCTCGACCGCCGCTTTAACGGTGGTATCTGCCATTAGTGTTCCTCCAATGCTGCGGCTCCGCCCACGATCTCGTTGATCTCCGTGGTAATAGAAGCCTGACGCACGCGGTTATACGTACGGGTAAGAGTCGAGATGATCGAAGTCGCGTTCTCCGTGGCGGAATGCATGGCCTTGCGGCGTGCACCCTGCTCGGCGGCGGCCGAATCGATCAGCGCCTGGTGGATGACGGTCAGGATGTAGCTGGGAACCAGCTCACCCAACACGTGCTGGGCGCTCGGCACGAACTTAAACGAGGACGAGACGCGCTCGGGACCTTCGTCTGCGTTCTTGCGCGGGCCATGTGCCATAGCGACCATCTCGGGGTCGAGCGGAAGCAAATGCTCGGTACGGAGAACCTGGTCGACGCGGTTGCGAGCGTGGTGATACACGATCTCGACGCGGTCGAGCTGGCCCTTGGAGTACTCGTCGCAGATGTAGCTCGCGATCATGCGGGCATCCTTGAGGCTCGGATCGGCCGAGGAGCCCTCAAAGTGCATGACCGTGTTGGCACGGCTGCGGAAATACTCGCTCGCCTTGCGACCGCATGCGATGATCTCGCACTCGGCGCCATCATGCTCCCACTCGCGTGCGATCTTCTCGCAGGTACGCTCAACGTTGACGTTGAAGCCGCCCGCGAGGCCGCGATCGGACGTGACGGCGATGATCAGACCGCGCTTGAACTCCTCATGCGTTTGAAGCATGGGGTTATCGCCTACGGATTCGGCATCGCTCGCAACGGTGTGCATGACGTCGGTGAGCGCCTTCTTGTAGGGCTCAGCCTGCGTGGCGCGATCGAGCGCGCGACGGATCTTGGCCGTAGAGACCATCTCCATCGTGCGCGTGATCTGCTTGGTGCTCGTGACCGAGGAGATTCGCTTCTTAATGTCGCGAAGGTTAGCCATAGAGCTTAGTTCTCCTCTGCGCCCTCAGCTGCACTCGCGGTGGAGGCATGCTTGGAGGCGTACTCGTTCTTGAAATCGGTGATGGCCTGGAGCAGCTGCTCCCTGGTCTCGCCGTCGATTTTGTTGGTACGGACCTTCTGCAGCAAGCCGCCAAAGCCAGCGTTCATGTACTCGAGCAGCTCGGCGCGGAACGGCAGCACCTCGGAGAGGGGCAGGTCGTCGATGAAGCCCTCGTTGCCGGCGAACAGCGTAACGATCTGCTCGGCGACATCGAACGGCTTAAAGCGCGGCTGCTTAAGAAGCTCGGTCATGTGAGCACCGTGGGTGAGCTGCTTTTGGGTAGCCGCATCCAGGTCGGAACCGAACTGGGTGAAGCCGGCGAGCTCACGGTAGGCGGCAAGGTCGAGGCGAAGGTTGCCGGCGACCTGCTTCATGGCCTTGGTCTGAGCGGAGCCACCGACGCGCGACACCGAGATACCGACGTCGACAGCGGGGCGCTGGCCCTGGAAGAAGAGCTCGGACTGCAGGTAGATCTGACCATCGGTAATGGAAATGACGTTGGTCGGAATGTAGGCCGAGACGTCGCCGTCCTGGGTCTCGATGATCGGCAGAGCCGTCATGGAGCCGTAGCCGTTCTTCTTGGACATCTTGACGGCACGCTCGAGCAG
>CAKUCJ010000281.1 GCA_934643435.1 uncultured Collinsella sp. | reverse complement strand
ACCGCCTTGAGCATCACGCCCCTCGATAGCATCCGCCGCGCCATCGCCCGCCACAACGGCGTCGCCGACCCCACCGTGCTGAGCGGCGGGGCCCACGGCCAAGGAGGACGCATCGAGAACGGCTTATTCCCCGCCTCACACACGGCCGAGGAGCTCGCCCGCATCCAGGAGCTGAGCCAGCGCAATGCCGGCGGCCCCGACAGCAGCCAGACCGCGCGTCGCCGCGAGCGCGATCGCCAGCCCGGCCCCATCCACCGCATGGTCAACGCCTGGTGGAACCGCCTGCTCGGAGCCGTCTACGGCGGCGGGTTTTCCACGCAGGAAGCCGAATACGAGGAGCACGCCACCCGCCGCGACTACCTGTGGAACACCCTGGGCACCGCAGTATGGGGCCTGGCGTTTCCCCTACTCACCATCGTGTCCACGCAGCTCGTGGGCGCCGAGGAAGCCGGCAAGTTCTCGATGGCCTTCGTCACCGGCACGCTCATCATGATCGCGTGCAACTACGGCGTGCGCAATTTCCAAGTCTCGGACATCGACGAAAAGACCAGCTTCGCCTCCTACCAGCTCAACCGCTGGCTTTGCGGAGCGCTCGCGCTGGCGTGCGGTCTGGCGTACAGCAGCGCCCGCGGCTACGATGCGCAGATGGCAACGATTGGCCTGGGCGTCTACCTCTATAAGGTGATCGACGGCGTCGCCGACGTGTATGAGGGCCGCCTGCAGCAGGCCGACAAGCTCTACCTGGCTGGCATGAGCCAAACGCTGCGTTCCGTCAGCGTCCTCGCGATTTTTAGCGTGGCGCTGTTCCTCACGCGCAGCATGTCCATCGCGGCCATGGCTATGGGCATCACGGCCATCGCCTCGCTCGTGTTGGTCACCGCGCCGCTCGCCCTGCTCGAGACCGAAAAGTCGCGCCGCGTGAGCCTGCGCGAAGTCGCCCGTCTGTTTGTCCAGTGCGCCCCGCTCTTTGGCGCGCTGTTCCTGTTCAACCTTATCGAGAGCATGCCCAAGTTCGTGATGGAGGGCACGCTGGCCTACAAATACCAGCTGTACTTTAATGCACTGTTCTTTCCGGCGCAGGCTATTTTGCTAACCATTGGATTTATCTATAAACCGCAGCTCCTGCGCCTGTCGAGCATCTGGGCAAACCCGCGCAAGCGTCGCCGCTTCGACCTGATTATTGTTGCCGTTATGGCGCTCGTCGTCGTCATCACCGGCCTGTGCGCCGCATTTATGGCGGGCCCCGGCATCCCCATCATGAACGCCATGTACGGCCTTAACTTTGAGCGCTATCGCACGCTGGCACTGCTGATGGTTGTCGCCGGCGGTGTCACCGCGGCCATCGACTTTATCTACGCCATCATCACGGTGCTGCGCCACGCCGGCGACGTCACCAAGATCTACCTGATCTGCTTCGCCGTGAGCGTGGTGCTCCCGGTGATACTGATCAACCTGCTGGGCATGACGGGCGCCGTCATGAGCTACCTGGCAGTCATGGCACTGCTCCTGGTGCTGCTGATTATCGAGTACACCCACATCCGCCAACGCATCGAACGCGACCGCAACCCGTACGGGGCATAGCCAGCACGATGGGGGGCTGGAAATCGCAGTCTAATACTTTTCCCGAGAAGTGAACGACCTTATTTTGACCCCCGAAGCATCGACACTTTTTGGACTCTGTTTCCTGCGGGTTTACTAAGTTTTTCCTGCGGTTTTGCTGGCGAAAAATGCAGATGCTTCGGGGGTCCGATTTCACTCATTCACTTCTCTGGAAAAGTATTAGACCTCAATCCGTGGGGTGGGGATGGTAGCTAATTTGGGACGGGGCTTTTTAGCTACCCCGGCTGCCAATCGGCCAAACCGGCACCCTATCGGCCGAGGCAGCTAAAAAAGCCCCGTCCCAAATTAGCTACCCTTTGCACCGATTACTCGCCCGGATTGATGTTCGCGTAGAACTCGGCACCGTCGTCCAGGCGCAGGATGCCGACGCGGCCGAACTCGGAACCCGTGGCGGCGGCACAGTCGATGTCGATGCGGTCGGGCACGCCGGCGGTATCCTCGCCGCCCAGGCGCACGATCTGCCCGCGGCCCGATTCCTCGTCGAGCCCCGCCAGACCACCGACCTCGCAATAACGCCCAAGCGACACCGTGGGCGTGTGGCCGCTCACCACGACCGGGCCCCTACCCTCGGCGGAAAGCAACCCCGTCGGCGCATCCCAATAGCCGTGACGAATCCAGAGCAAGTCATCGGACGACTGCACCGCAAGCATCTGCTGGAGTAGCTCGCGATCGGCATCAACCGCCCCCGCACCATCGGCACAATCGACGCCGTGCTCGAGCAAAAACGCGCGCGCGGCCTCGGTCTCAATGCCGGCATGCACCAGCAGGAACGGACGCTCGTCGGTCTCGGCCACCGCGTAGAGCGGCAGCGTCGCCATCCAGCGCACGAGCTCCTCGTACGCCTCAAATTCCATATCATTGAGCTGCTGACGGGTGGTCCAGCCGCCGTTGATATCCCAGGTCTCGGCATCGAGCGGATCTTGGCCAATGATGGCATCGAGCATAATC
>CAKUCJ010000280.1 GCA_934643435.1 uncultured Collinsella sp. | reverse complement strand
CGCCTCGGACTGGGAAGCCGCCGGTGGAGCGAGCATCCAAGGTCGAGGTACCAACAGGTCGGTATGTTACCACAAGCAACCCGCGCCTGCGCATCATCACCGACCCAACATGAATTCCATCGCGCGGAGGCGCTGATCGGTGTGCGTCGCCGCCCACACATGCGAAAGTCCCAGCAAAAAGGCGGCGGTATGGGGATCGATCCTCTCGGCCATGAGCGCATCGAAGGTCATGGAAATAAGGGCGCGCAGCCACGCGACCTCGCCGGTCGACACCAGCTCGGCGCCCGGAACGCTCGAGGCACACGATCCACACAGAAGCCCGCCCGCCTGAGCCGAAAAATACGACAGCATGGGATCGCCGCACGAGACGCAAGCCGAAAAATCGGGCCGGTAGCCAACGTGCGACAGCAGCTTAAAGACAAACGCCGCGACGAGCAGGTCCATATGCGCCGTGTCGACCCCACTTCCCACCAGAGCAAGCGCCCGCTGCGTGATGGCAAAGGTAAACGGGTCCTCGGCATCCTCGAACGAGCACACGCGCGCGACCTCGGCAATCGCACTTGCGGCGCAGGTCGTCTCGTAATCGGGCGCGGCGCCGAGCGGTGCCTCCATGAGCTCAGCTTGTGACACCACATCGAGCGAGCGACCGTGCGCCAGAAGCATATCGACAGTACAGAACAGCTCACAGCGCGCCGCCAGGCGACCGCCAGGTTTGCGCGCGCCCTTCGCTACGGCACGCACCTGCCGCCCCCGCTCGTCGAGCATCGTCAAAATCAGGTCAGTCTCTTTGAGCTTGGTCTTGTCGAGCACGAGCATCTTCGTGCGATATGTGCGAGAGCCTGCCATTGACGAAAACTAGTCCTCGGCGTTGTAGCCAAAACGGCGAATCTGCGCCTCGTCGTCGCGCCAGCCGGCCTTGACCTTCACATCCAGCTCCAAGAAGACCTGCGTGCCAAAGATGCGCTCAAGATCGCGACGGGCGTCGATACCGATATGCTTGATCATCTCGCCGCCCTTGCCGATGATGATGCCCTTCTGGCCCTCGCGCTCGACGTAAATGGTGGCGTGCACGCGCAGCACCTTCTTGGTCTGCTCGAGCGCGTCACAAATCACGCCCACGGAGTGCGGGATCTCATCGCGGGTGCGGCGCAGGACCTTCTCGCGCACAAACTCGGCAACGAGCGTCTCGTCAGACGTGTCGGTGCCCATGTCCTCGGGGAACCAGCGCGGGCCCTCGGGCAAAAAGTGCGCGACGGTCTCGATAAACGCATCGACGTTAAAGTTCTTGACCGACGACGTCACGATTTCGTCGTCGTATTCCATGAGCTCGTGAGCGGCCTTGAGCTGCTCCATGACCTGGGCGGGATCGGCCTCATCGGCCTTGGTGAGCACCAGGACCTTCTTGCAGCGGGCATTCTTAACGCGCTCGGCGACCCAAGCGTCTCCCCTGCCGATGGGCTTGGTGGCATCGATCAAAAACGCGACGGCGTCAACGTCGTTGAGCTCGAACAGCGCGCTCTTGTTGAGCTCGGAACCCAGACCGTCCTTGGGCTTATGAATACCCGGGGTGTCGACAAAGACCAGCTGGTAGCCGGGGCGGTTGACCACGGCGCGCATGCGGCGACGGGTCGTCTGGGCCACCGGCGAGGTGATGGCGACCTTCTTGCCGTAGCAGGCGTTGAGCAGCGTGGACTTGCCGGCGTTGGGGCGACCGACCAGCGCAACGAAGCCGCTGCGGAAGCCCGGCTCAACATCTCCAAAGCCCATCGGGCTATCATCCTCCTCGCACAGGGCGTCGAGCTCCTCGTCGCTCATGCCCTCAAACGGGTCGAACTCCTCGACATCCTCGATGCCTTCGGCATCCATCGCGTCCAGGGACTCGTCGTCCAGAATCTCATCGGTAGGCTGCATATTGTCGGACATGGGAATCCCTTTCTAAATAAAGCCGAGCGCGTGGGCAAATACCAACAGGCCCACAATCGCGGCAGTGATGGAAAGAACGTAGACGGAGGCGGCGGCGATATCCTTCGCACGCTTAGCCAGCGGATGGAGCTCCTGAGTCGCCAGGTCGACGATCGCCTCCATGGCGGTATTGCACAGCTCGCCGTGAATCACCAGCCCGCAGCAGATGATAATCGTGCCCCACTCGGCAATATCGAGCCCCACAACGCAGCCGGCAATGACGGTGCACACGCCCGCCACGAGCATGACCTTAATGTTGCGCTCGGTCTTGACGGCCGTGACGAAGCCCTCCATGGCATAGGAGAACGACTTTAAAAAGGACGGATGGTCCTTGTTCGATCCGGGAATCATGGGCGGCTCCTAGTCGTGGGCATGGTTGGTGATGGGGCCGACATGGACGAGCTTGGGGTCCTCGCCGCGCTCGAGCGCCAGATCGCGCAGAATGGCGTCCTCGCGCGCCTCCATGACCTCGGCCTCGTCGTCCTCGATATGATCGTAGCCTAGCAGGTGCAGCATGCCGTGCACGAGCATCAGGCGGCACTCGTCGGCGGGGCTGTTGCCAAAACCGGGGGCCTGGCGGGCAATGACCTGCGGGGCCAGGATAATATCGCCGAGCTCGAGCGTCTCGTCG
>CAKUCJ010000279.1 GCA_934643435.1 uncultured Collinsella sp. | reverse complement strand
GTGGAAAGAGGGCGACACCTCACGCACGGCCCTGCTGCGCGCCTTTGAGCGCGTGTTCTTTGAGCACCTGGGCTTTTTTGGCGAGGACCTTAAGCTCGCACGCCTGGAGCAGCATATCGACAGCAAGGGCAAGACGCAGGAGTTCCGCGCCGCCTACGAGCGCATCGGTGGCGGCAGCTGGCTCGAGGACCGCGAGAGCTATAGCTACTTTGAGGACGACATCGTCGAGGCCCTGCAAGAGGTCCTGGGCATGAGCGAGCAGGCCGCACGCCACTGGTTCGACGGCACCGAGGACGACGCCATCGCCGCCGATACCTTTGCCAAGATGGTCAAGCAGTATGCCGACAAGCGCGCCGAGGAGTGCGGCGGCGAGTTCCGCCTGCTGTTTATGGCCGACGAGGTGGGTCAGTTTATTGGTTCTGATGCCGACATGAGCACGAGCCTGATGCTGTCGCTGCAGACGCTCGTGGAGGAGCTGGGCAGCCGTTGCGGCGGTCGCGTGTGGGTTATGGTGACTAGCCAGGAGGCCATCGATGAAGTCGCCATGATTGTGGGCGACGACTTCTCCAAGATTCAGGGCCGCTTTAACACGCGCCTTTCGCTCTCCAGCTCCAGCGTGGACGAGGTTATCCAGCGCCGCGTGCTGGAAAAGAACGACGCCGCCACGGCAAAGCTCGAGCAGGACTACGAGGCCCAGAGCACCGTGCTCAAAAACGTGTTTTCCTTCGACGGCTCGCGCGGCGACCTGATTGGCTATGCCAGCCGTAAGGACTTTACGGCCAGCTACCCGTTTGTGAACTACCAGTTTAAGGTGCTGCCCGACGTTATGACCGAGGTGCGCAAGCACGGCGTTAAGGCAAAGCATATGTCCACGGGCGAGCGCTCCATGCTTTCGGCCTTCCAGGAATCGGCGCAGGCCATCCAGGACCAAGAGGTGGACGCCCTGGTGCCCTTCTGGCGCTTCTTCGATACCATCGCCAAGGACCTGGAGCACGGCGTGATCCAGGTGGTCACGCGCGCCGAGCGTGCGGCAGAGGATGGCCATGGCCTTAAGGTCGAGGACGTTAAGGTCCTAAAGCTGCTGTACCTGATCCGCTACATCGACTACATCAAGTCTAACGTCGAGAACATTTCCATCCTTATGGTCGATGGCATGGACGTGGACAAGGCCGCCCTTAAGGACAGCGTTAAGGAATCGCTCGACCGTCTGGTGCGCGAGAACTATGTGGCGCGTCAGGGCGATGCGTACAACTTCCTTACCGACGAGGAGCAGGATATCTCGCGCGCCATCAATGAGACGCCGGTGGATGCAGCCCTGATTATCGAGGGCATTAAAAAGTCGCTCTTTAGTGGCATCTATACGGCTACCAAGCTGCGCGTGGGCGCCAACGATTTTCCCTTCGACCGCTACGTGGACGGCTCGGTCTATGGCGTGGCCCAGGGCGGTATGACGCTCAACGTGGTCACCGTGGCCGATGACCTCTCGCGCGCCGACGATGCCGAGCTTGCCGTTAAATCGGCCAACATTGCGCTGGTAATTCTTGCCGACGACGTCGATTACTTCGACGACCTGCAGAATGCCGCCAAGATCCGCAAGTACCGCAAGACCATCAATACCGAGGCCCTACTGCCTTCGACCCAGCAGATTATCCAGGCAAAGATGAAAGAGGCCTCTTATGTTGAGCGCGAGGCGGCCGAGCTGCTAAAGGAGGCCGTACTGCGCGCCCGCGTGGCCGTAAAGGGCTCCATAGTTAACATCCGCGCCACCAAGCCGGCCGACGTGTTTGACCAGGCTCTGTCCAAGCTGACGGACGCCATCTTTACCAAGGCCGACTACATTGCCGACCCCGCCAAGACCGACGAGGACATTCGCGCCACGCTGCGCGGTGCCAACCAGATGGCACTCGACGGCCAGAGCTCCCAAAACGCCCGTGCCGAAAAGGAAGTCGCGGACTTTTTGCATCTGCAGACGCGCATGTCGCTTAATACGACCATGGGCGACCTGCAACGCAAGTTCCAGAGCGCTCCCTACGGCTGGCGCGAGATCGACATTGCCAACGTGGTGGCCCAGCTGGTGGTTTCGCAGCGCGCGACTATCACAGCTGCCGGTGCTAATGTCGCTCCCGCGGACCTACGCATGGTTACCTTCCTGCGCAAGGATGCCGACAAGGCCCAGGTGCGTGAGCGCGTTAAGATGAGCGACGAGCTCATCAAAAAGGTCAACAGGGTGCTGCGCGAGACCTTCGATGCTAAGCGCGACATCACCAACGAGGACGAGCTTACGGCCGCGGTCGTCGACACGCTTACGGGCTATAAGAACGAGTGCGTGGCGCTCACGAACGACAACTTTACGGGGCTGGCCCCGGCTTACCCGTATCCGGGCCTAAAGGTGCTGGAAGACGGCATTAAGCTGACCACGCGCCTGGTGGACAACCAAAACGACGCCCAGGCCCTGTTCAATGCCTTCGTTAAGGCGCAGGACGATCTGGACGACTGGAAAGAGGATTACGACCAGGTCGTGTTCTTCTTTGAGAGCCAAAAGCCCGTCTTTTATAAGGCCGTGGAGTTTAAGGGCCTTATGAAGGACGAGGGCTTCTACATGGAC